>JAUZRV010000040.1 GCA_030950105.1 Rhodobacterales bacterium
AAGAAAAAACTCGCGCTTGGTCCGCTTCTTCTTGTAGGCCTGCTCAAGTGACGAAAAACTCTGCTGTTTCAATGCCAATTCTCCCGTAAGTGCTGCCAGAATTATAGCACGGAAATCAGGGCTTTGTTCAGAGATTCCCAAGGAAAAATCGCGAAAATCGACCTATGGTTCACGTATGTATTACGTATGGTTTGCGTGCATAGGTTGGTGCGGTTTTGGGCGATTAACAGGGCAGGGCGCATAGAGAGGTAACGGCATGACGCAAATTCACGATCAAAATAGCGCCATATTAGAGGCATTGATCAACTGCGAGGATCAGGTTTGGCAGGCCTTGGTGCGTGGCGATCCGGTGGCGGATGCGGCGGCGCTCGATGATGATTTTCTCGGGGTGTATCCAGACGGGTTTGCACAAAAGAGCGACCATGTTGCCCAGCTTGAAAACGGGCCGACGGTGCGGGATTATACGCTTGGCGATGTGCGGGTTCTTGTGTTGGGCGACGACCACGCGGTGTTGTCCTATCGCGCCGAATATCGCCGTTACCGGCAGGATGCGGTCGAGGTGATGTTTATCAGTTCGATCTGGCGACGAAAAGGGGCGGGCTGGATCAATGTATTTAGTCAGGACACGCCTTGGGCCGAGGAAAGCCCGCCGTAGGGACGGTTTAACAGTGGCGGTATTGGCAAAGGTCGCGATTAACGGGTTTCACAACTCATCCCGACGAGATCCTTTTGGTCAATCAGGTAATCGGTGATCACCGCGCCGACCCACATAAAGAACAGCGCCGCCCATGCGGTGCCTGCGAAAATTGACCCACCCGTGACACCCGCACCGATGGCACAGCCACCCGCCAACATGCCACCAAAGCCCATCATTGCAGCGCCGGTCATTGAGCGGCGCATGTTGCAGGCGTCGGTGAACCCTTGCATTTTGAATTCGCGCGTTGCGATTGCCGCGATGAACGAGCCGAGGAAAACACCGGGGACCAGTCCGATGTCAAATTCCAGCACCGCGTTGCGATCAAGAAAGAACATCAGGGTGCGCGCCGAGGGGCCGGTGAAGGTGGCGGATTCGATCTGAATCGGGTCAAATGCGATTTGGGAGAGGCCAAAGGTCAGAACCCAGCCAAGGGCGACGGCAAAGCCAACGCCGGACGCAAATATAATGCGCGACAGGCCAAGCCGGTTCTTGAACGCGATATAGAGGCCAAACGCGGTAAACCCGAGGCCGATCACCAAACCGCCCGCTTGGGGCAGGCCAAGGGTGGCGAGCAAATCCATATTGCGCCCGTCCGGTGTGATCCAGAGGGCGGCAAGGTCATCTCGGGTAGAGGCAAGCCAACCCTGAAGCGACATTTGCGCGACAACGGCGAAGATCAGGCCGGAAACGACCGAGCGCAGATTGCCGGTGGCGGCAAGCACCAGAAGGCGGCCGGAACAGCCGCGTGCCAACACCATGCCAACCCCGAAGATCAACCCGCCGATGATGGCGCCGGACCATGAACCGGGCACCGCCATCATGCGGGCATCTTCGGTGCGCACAAAACCGAGAAGCTGTGCGCTTTGCACCCAAACAAGAGCGGTGGCAAAGGTGAGCAACCATACGGACATGGGCGGGCCAAAACGACCACGGGCAAATTCAATCGTAGCGGCGCGCAGGCAAAACCGCGAACGCTGTGCCGCGATGCCGAAAACGATGCCGGTGATCAGACCAAAAAGCGCCGCTGTGGGGCCTTCGCCGATGTTTTCTACGAGTGTGAGCATGTCCATGTATTCTGCTTCCTGAATATTACGCAGTGCTGCGGGCCTGCATTGCCAGCTATGGCGCGCGATTTCCTTGATCTGGATCATGTGCGGCTTTTCAAACCACAACGATGGGCGTAAGGGGGAGGGATGTCACATCCTATATCTCTTGAACAGGCGCGTGCGCTGCCGTTTTGGCGGCGTCCGATTACCTTGTTGTTTGTCATGGCCGCCGCTATGCCGATTGCGTTTTCAACATGGTCGGCATTGTTGAATAATTTCATAATAGAAGTCGGCGGTTTTGACGGATCCGACAACGGGTGGCTGCATACGGTGCGTGAAATACCGGGGTTTTTGGCCATCGGGGTGATTGCGATACTGGTGTTTGTGCGCGAACAGGTGTTGGGATTGGTGATGTTGATCCTGCTCGGAGTGGCAACCGCGGTGACCGCGTATTTCCCGTCGATGGGCGGGATTTTGACGATTACCATGTTGTCGTCTATCGGGTTCCACTATTACGAGACGGTGAACCAGTCGCTGCAACTGCAATGGCTGGACAAGGCGCGCGCGCCCAAAATTCTGGGCTGGATTGTGGCCGCCGGATCGGCGGCGACATTGGTGGTCTACGGAATGATCGTGCTCACCTGGGAACGGCTCGGCCTGACGTATAACACTGTCTATTTGTTGTCGGGCGGGGTGACGGCGGCGATTGCGCTGTTTTGTTTGCTGGCCTATCCGCAATTTGAATCGCCGACGCGGCAAATCCGCAAGATGGTTTTGCGCAAGCGCTATTGGCTCTATTATGCGCTGCAATTCATGTCGGGCGCGCGGCGGCAGATATTTGTGGTGTTCGCGGGCTTTATGATGGTCGAAAAATTCGGCTTTGCGGTACACGAAGTGACCGCGCTCTATATGATCAATCTGGTGGCGAACATGGTTTTTGCCCCGATGATGGGCGGCGCGGTTGTCCGGTTCGGTGAACGGCGGGTGTTGATGTTTGAATATGCCGGATTGATCGCGGTGTTTCTGGCCTATGGCGGTATCTATTATTTTGGTTGGGGGGTGGTGATTGCCGCGACGCTTTATGTGATTGATCATCTGTTCTTTGCGCTTGCCCTTGCCCTCAAGACCTATTTCCAGAAAATCGCCGCCCCCGAGGATATAGCGCCCACGGCGGCGGTGGCCTTTACCATCAATCACATTTCGGCGGTGTTTCTGCCGGCGTTGCTTGGCTATCTGTGGCTTACGTCACCGGCGGCGGTGTTTATATTGGCGGCAAGCATGGCGGCGGTGTCGTTGGTGTTGGCGTTTATGATCCCGCGGCATCCCGAGCGCGGCAACGAAACGGTTTTTGCACGCCTTAATCTTGCGGTTGCCGAGTAATTCATAAGGAAAATGATATGCCAATTTATAATGCCCATACCACGGTGGACAGTCGCGCCCGCGCGGATGCGTTAAGTGATGCATTAGAGACGTTATACCCGGAACCCACGGGGATTGATATGATGGACACCGATGACGGCACCGGCATCTGGGTGGTCGATGCGTATTTTGTCGAAGATCCGGATCAGGCG
>JAUZRV010000041.1 GCA_030950105.1 Rhodobacterales bacterium
GTGTATCGTCGTTCATGGCGGGCTGGATTTTCTGCTGGAGGTGAATGATCTTGTTCAACACCAAAATCATACGACATTTCAACAGCTTGATCTACGCCCGCCAAACGATTTACGCCGCTTCATGAATAATTCGGGCTAAAGCGTTTTGCATTTAGTCTGAGGCACAGATTGGATGCAAAACGCCCACAACATTGAGGGGGTGTGGGCCTTTTCCATTTCCCCTGATTCAGGAAAAATGCAAAAGGCTTTAGGTTTTCTTGATGCAGGGTCAAGATTTGCGTTGGCGGCGCGCAAATGCCGCGCTTTTGATCGCGAAATTCGCGCCAATCTAATATCGTGCTTTTGATATGTTTGCCAATGGGATATGGCTTTCCACATGGAATTGAGCGTAACCGATCTGTCTATTGCCCGTGGTGGAATTCCCGTGTTGCAAGGGGTGAATTTCACCCTCGCTTCGGGCGCGGCATTGATCTTGCGCGGTCCCAACGGGATCGGCAAGACCACCTTGTTGCGCACCATCGCCGGATTGCAACCGCCCCTGTGCGGCGGGATCAATCTCGAACACGAAGCTATGGCCTATGCCGCCCATTCCGACGGTTTGAAGTCCACGCTGACTGTGATCGAAAATCTGACCTTCTGGGCGCAGGTGTTTGGCACTGGCACGATTGATACGGCGATGGTTGCCTTCGATCTGTTGCCCTTGGCCGATCGCCCCGCCGGTGCGCTGTCGGCCGGACAAAAACGCCGCCTCGGCTTGGCCCGCCTGTTGGTGACAGGCCGGCCAATCTGGGTGCTGGATGAGCCGACCGTATCCTTGGATGTCGATGCCGTGGCCCTGTTTGTGGCCGCCATACGCGCCCATATGCAGAGCGGCGGATCGGCCTTGATTGCCACCCATATTGATCTTGGTTTAACCGAGGCCAAGGTTCTCGATGTTGGGCCGTTTCGCGCCACAGCGCCGCATTATGACAACGCCCAAGACGATTTTGACGAGGCATTTCTATGATCGCGCTGTTCATACGCGATATGCGGCTCGCGGTGCGGGCAGGGGGCGGATTTGGCCTCGGGTTGGCATTTTTCCTGATTGTAACCGTGTTGGTGCCGTTCGGGGTTGGGCCGGATAACGCGCTTTTGGCGCGCATTGCGCCGGGCATTTTATGGATCGGGGCGCTGCTCGCCTGTTTACTGTCGCTCGACCGGATATTTGCCCTTGATTACGAAGATGGATCGCTTGACCTGTTGGCCACGGCCCCCCTCCCGCTCGAGGCCATCGTGAGCATCAAGGCGCTGGTGCACTGGATCACCACCGGCCTGCCACTGGTGCTTGCAACGCCGCTATTCGGCCTGTTGTTGAACCTGCCGGTCGAAGGCTACGGCGCGATGGTGTTGTCGCTTTTTCTTGGCACGCCGGCGCTAAGCGTGGTTGGCACATTCGGCGCGGCATTGACCGTAGGCATCAAACGCGGCGGGTTGTTGTTAAGCTTGCTGGTGTTGCCGCTTTATGTGCCGATATTGATTTTCGGGGCCGAAATGGCCCGTCGCGCCGCCGAGGGGCTTGAAAGCGGGGCGGCGATGCTGATGTTGGCGGGGATCACCTGCGGCACCATCGCGCTTTTGCCTTTTGCCTCTGCCGCTGTATTGAGAGTTAACCTGCGCTAATCGGCGCGAAACCGGATGAAGGATAATAATAATGGGGCTATCATCGCTCTGGACGTATGCCAATCCAAAGAAATTCATCGAAACCACGGATAAATTCTTGCCGTGGGTCACAATATTGGCGGTTGTCTGTCTGTCAACCGGCCTCATCTGGGGATTCTTTTTTACGCCCGATGATTATCGTCAGGGGTCCACGGTCAAAATCATCTATATCCATGTGCCCGCCGCGATGATGGCGGTCAATATCTGGGCGATGATGCTGGTCACGTCGCTGGTGTGGATCGTGCGTCGTCACCACGTGAGCGCCTTGGCCGCTCGCGCCGCCGCCCCGATTGGCGCGGTAATGACGGTGATTGCCCTGCTGACCGGTGCCATTTGGGGGCAACCGATGTGGGGGACATGGTGGGCATGGGATCCGCGGCTGACCTCGTTTTTGATCCTGTTTCTATTTTATCTCGGCTATATCGCCCTGTGGAGCGCGATTGAAAATGACGATACCGCTGCGGATCTGACGGCGATTCTCTGCCTTGTCGGGTCGGTATTTGCTATCCTGTCACGTTATGCGGTGAATTTCTGGAATCAGGGTCTGCATCAGGGCGCGTCGCTGTCTCTGGACAAAGAAGAACATGTCGCCGATGTATTCTATTATCCGCTTCTTGTGTCGATAGCCGGGTTTGTGCTCTTGTTCATCGCACTGGTTTTGTTGCGCACCCGCACCGAAATCCGCGCGCGCCGGATGCGGGTGTTGCTGGCACGTGAACGGTTGGGAGGCTAGGATTATGGGTGTTGAACTTGGAAAATACGCGATGGCGGTTTTATCGTCTTATGCGGCTTCAATTGGATTGATTGTGGTGCTTGTCGGGCTAAGCTTATGGCGCGCGCGCCGGATCAAAGCGCAGTTGCAAGCGGTGGAAGCACGACGGACGCAAGGCGAAGGAAAACACCATGGCTAAAATCACGCCAATGATGATAGTTCCCCCGGCGATATTTGCAGGCCTTGCCCTGATGTTTTTCCTTGGTCTCGGGCGTGATGGCCAATTGCCTTCAGCGCGCCAAGGCGAACCGGCACCAAATGTCGAGATGATCGCCCTGGGTAATGAACCCACATTTGACGACGCCGCCTTGCGCGATGGCAAGGTGAAACTGGTGAATTTCTGGGCAAGCTGGTGCGCGCCTTGCCGTGTTGAACATCCCAACCTTGAAATCATGGCACAGCAAGGGATTACGCTATACGGGGTGAATTATAAGGACAAACCCGAAAACGCGATTGGGTTTCTTGAGGAACTTGGCAATCCATATGCCGCCATAGGAGCGGATAACAAGGGTCGCATGGCGCTCAATTGGGGCGTCTACGGTGTGCCCGAAACCTATGTGATTGATGGCGATGGTGTGATTGTCCTGCGCTTTGCCGGCCCGATCACAGCAAGCGTTTTGGAAAAAACCATTTTACCTGCGATCAAGGCCGCCAAAGGCAACTAGGGTCAGGACTCGTTAAATCCAAAACATTACAAAAGCAGCGATACAGATTGCGGAGAAGAAGGTGTGTGCTATGCCGTTGTTTATACATCGATTTGTTGTAAGATAACTGACGTTTTCGGTTCTTCCTTGAGGGAATGCAGGGCGTGCCCCCCCCTTTTTCCAACAGGCCATCTCTGAACCAATCAGCGTCATAACCTCGATCCGCAAGCAGATGTTTGGCGGCTGAGAAGTCATCCAGTAGCATTCGGGCGCCCTTGTAATCAGACACTTGCCCTGCTGTCAGGCACATGAGCACTGGACCTGTCCCGCTTTAGTGCCCTGTTCGCAGGCCATGAGGCCGGTGCCCAGAACTGGGCCATGCTCGCTTCCCTGATCGAAACTTGTAAACTGAATGTCATGGACCCCCACGCCTACATCACCGGAATCCTCACCGCCATCGTCAATGGCCACAAACAAAGTGACATTGAAGACCTGCTGCCGTGGAATTTTAAGGGTTAGGTGCCAACGGGGCACCGCTTACTGCTTTGGGGGTATCGGATGATTTGATTATGGCGGTGACCGGCCATATGTGTTTGCTTACCGCGGTATTCTCTGGATTATGTTGCCGATGAAAACGTGGCGTCGCGGGCGGGGTGTGGGTTATGGGGCGGTGTCGTGTAATCCCCCGAGACCTATTGGCGGGCGCAAAACGCGGGTGAAGTGCGGGTTTGGCGGGCGAAATTGGCGGTTTTCTTGATCTTCATCAAAGTTACGCGGGGAGGGTGGCGCTAGAGTGTATGCGAACGCGACAAAGAGGAGAAACGCATTGTCCCATACACCCCATGAACTTCATGAAGAATTTCCGGAATTTGCCGAAAAAATGACCACGCTGAAAACCAGCGACGCGCATTTTACCAAAATGGCGGATGAGTATCACGAGGTCAATCGCGCGGTGCATCGTGCCGAAACCAATGTGGAACCAACCGATGATCTTCATATGGCGGAAATGCGCAAACAGCGCGCGGCATTGAAGGACGAAATCTATCGCTATTTATCGGCATAACCGTCGATAAAGGCCCAGATTTCCGGCAGGACATCCGAGCGCCAGATTGTGGTGTGGGTGGCACCTTGAACCGCGATAAATTGTTTGTTTAGTGACGGGGCGGCAGCGAAAATCTGTCGCCCCTGTTCTATGGGGATAAGGCGGTCTTGGTCGCCGTGCAGGATCAGCAGGGGTTGGGTGAGGGCGGGCGCGCGTGCGAGGCTCTCCCATGTGTTGGTCATCGCCCGGAGCACCGGAACCAGCAGTGGATAAAGGGTGCGGGTAACGTCGGGAATCGAAGTATAGGGCGCTTCGAGGATGACGCCGGCGATGGATTTGGCGGCTGTTGTGGTGGCAAGCTGGATCGCGATTCCGGTGCCGAGGCTCTCGCCGTAGAGGATTACGTTTTCCGGTGTCAGATCGGGAATAAAGTCGGGCAGGGCCGCGAGAATGGCGGCGGCATCTGCGGTTAAATCGGCCTCTGCGGGCGTGCCGGTGCTGCCGGATGACCCGCGATAGGCGGGCGCGACGAGGCCATAACCGCGATCAAGGAAATGGCGGAAACGACCCGCACGATTGGCGAGATTTCCGGCATTGCCGTGGAAATAAAGGATTACAGGTTTGCCGGGCTTTGGCGGCGCGGTCCAAAGGATAAGGGTTTGGGTATCGCTGGTAAAACGGACCTCGGTGAGACGCGGCACACCAGCGTCCGCGGGCGAAATTCGGGTGGTGTCAAACGGGTAAAGCATGGCGCGCTCGATCGGGCCAAGCAGGGCCGCGAGACCTGCGGTCAATAACGCCATGACGATCAACAAGCGGGTCATCTATTCGACCTCGTAGGGCAGCACGCCACGGGTGTTGGTGTTGATCGACAGTCGGCGTTCAAGGGGTGGCAGGGCGCGTTGGTGGCAGGTGCGGCGTTCGCAAATTCGGCAGGATATGCCAATGGGTTCAAAGGCTTGGGAATTGTCCGTGTCAAGACCATCAGCATAGACCAGTGCGCCGGCGTGTTTCACTTCACACCCCAAAGCAATGGCAAACCGGCGCATGGGCGCGCCGAATGATCCTGCGGATTTAGAGACGTCGCGGGCCAGAGAGATATAGCGCGCGCCATCGGGGGTTTCGGCGAGTTGGCGCAGAAACCGGCCCGGCGATTCAAAGGCGCTATGCACATTCCAAAGCGGACAAGCGCCGCCAAAACGGGCGAATTGCAGGCGGGTGGCGCTATGGCGTTTGGTGATGGTTCCGGCCTGATCGACGCGCACAAAAAAGAACGGGATGCCCTTGGCCCCGCTGCGTTGCAACGTCGAGAGCCGGTGAGCGACCTGTTCGATGGAGGCCCCAAAACGGGTGGCCAGCAATTCAAGATCATGGCGCAGGTGCGTGGCGGTGGCGAGGAAGATGGAATAGGGCATCATCGCCGCGCCCGCGAAATAATTGGCCAGCCCGATTTTGGCAATGGCGCGGGCCTCGGGGGTTTGAAAACGGGCAAGATCAAGGGTGGCTTCGAGCAGTTTATCTTGGGTCAAAAGCGCGACTTGTAGCAGGATTTGAAACGTCTGGGTTTCGGGCGCGGAATTTTCCGAAATGTGAAGAATTTTGGTGTCGGGCAGGTAGCGGCGCAATTCATCACAATTGGAAAATTCGACTTTGACGCCGGCATTTCCAAGTTTGGTCAGGGCCGTGAGACGGATATTGTGGGGCTGGCCCTCTTTGGTGGCGAAACGTTCGGCGGCGCGGTCGACGGCATCAATATAGTTGTCGCAATAATGGAAGAAATCGCGCACCTCGTCCCACGGGCTTGGTTGCATCGGGGCATCTTCGCGGCCTAACGCCTCGTCGAGAGAGGCAAGGCGTTCATTGCTCTGGCGATAGGCGCGGTGCAGGTCGAGAAACGCGCGCGCCAGCGACGGGGCATTGGACGCAGTGAGGCGCAGATCGGCGAGCGGCGGCGCGGTGTCGGTGAACACCGGATCGGCCAAGGCTTCGCGCATGTCGGTGACCATGCGTTCACTATCGCCACTGGAAAGTTCGGTCACATCAAAGCCGAATTCAGCGGCCAGAGCCAGCACAACGGTGGTCGACACCGGACGGTTATTGTTTTCCATCTGGTTGAGATAGGGCAGGGACACGCCGAGTTTGGCCGCGAATTCTTTCTGGGTCAGGCCTAGTTTCTGGCGGGTCTCGCGCAGTTTGGAGCCAGCGTATAGTTTTTGACTTGCCATATTACGACCACCCCGTGCCTATACGAATTTGCAACTTTGCACCCCTGCAAGACTAACTTTGCAAATCTTGGTTAACAAGCGGTTAGTTCGCAAGGCGTCAGAGCGTAATATTGAGCTGTTTCTGGCGATACATGACATAACGGATCGCAACCAACCCGGCAAAGGCCGATCCGGTCATAATCCACAGCAATGGCGCCGCGCCGGTATCATCATGCAGCACAGCCCCCGCAAGTGCGGACAGGCCCGCACCGCCACCAATCATGATGGCCCCGCCAAGGCCAGAAGCGGTGCCCGCAAGGTGCGAGCGCACCGAGAGCATCCCGGCAGTGGCATTGGGGATGGTTAACCCGTTGCCAAGGCCAACAATGGTCATAAAACCAAAGAATGTCAGGACGTTATCGTTGCCGGTGTAGGTGGTGAGAAGCGACAGGGCCGTGCCAAGCAAGGTGAACACCAACCCCCAGAGAACCATGTTATTGAGGCCAAAGCGCACCGAGTATCGCGCTGATATGAAATTGCCGAGCATATAGCCAAGGCCGGGGGCGCCAAATAGCGGGCCGAGTTCATGCGGGGCAAGGCCGTAAACCGTGGTGCCAACAAAAGGCGCACCACCCAGATATGCAAAAAACGCACCGGCCCCAAAAGCCGACGCCAAGCAGTAGCCCCAGAAGCGCGGCGAGCGCAGTAATTCTGGATATTCGGCAAATTGTTGAAGCAATGTGTTCGAGGTTTTGCGCGCGGTTTCGCCAAAGTCAAACCATGTAACGGTGAAGATGGCGACGCCGCCGATGAGCAGGATCCAGAAATTGGCCTTCCAGCCGTAAAATTGTTCGAGAAATCCGCCAATTGCCGGGCCAAACAGCGGCACAACCGCCATTGCCATGGTCACATAGCCAATCATCGAGGCGGCTTTTTCCGTGGAATAAAGATCGCGAATGGCGGCGCGGCCAAGCACCATAGACACAGCAATCGCCGCCTGCGCCATGCGGAATATCAGGAAGATATTGGCGTTTGGGGCCAGGATGCAGCCCAGAGTGGCACCACAAAACAGGCCAACCCCCCAGAGGATCACCGGACGGCGGCCAAATTTGTCCGAGATTGGCCCGATGAAAAGTTGAATCACCCCGCTAAAGGCGAGATACACCGCGACGGAAAGCTGCATCACCTTGTAGTCGACGCCGAAATATTGCGCCATATTGGGCAACGAAGGCAGGTAGATGTTCATCGCCAACGCAGAAATTGCTGCCAGCAAGATCAATGTTGAAATACTGGGCGGTGATTTGCGATCGAGGTAATGCTTTGTTGGGGAATTGGTCATAAGCATTGGGGTAGGCGCGCCGGGCGGGGATGTCCAGAATGTCGCAGTTAAATTAGCAAATTTGCAATTTGCAGGGCGGTAAGGGTTTGAGGTTTGCAAATTTGCCGAAATCCGCTTTTTCCGCGGGCGCAATCCGGCTATGGTCCTTTAAATCAAAAGGGGACCGTGATGAAAGATATCCATGAAGAATTGGAAGCGCGCCGTGATGTGGCCCGTTTAGGCGGGGGGCAGCGACGCATTGATGTGCAGCACTCCAAAGGCAAGCTTACCGCGCGTGAGCGTGTTGAATTGCTGCTTGATGAAGGCAGTTTTGAAGAATTTGATATGTTTGTGACCCATCGCTGCACCGATTTCGGCATGGAAAAACAAAAGTTTCCCGGCGATGGTGTGATCACCGGCTGGGGCACGATCAATGGGCGCATGGTCTATGTCTATAGTCAGGATTTCACAGTTTTTGGTGGATCCTTGTCGGAAACCCACGCGCAAAAAATCTGTAAAGTCATGGACATGGCGATGCAAAACGGTGCGCCAGTGATCGGTATAAATGATTCGGGCGGGGCGCGGATTCAAGAGGGCGTCGCCTCGTTGGCGGGCTATGCCGAAGTGTTCCAGCGCAATATCATGGCAAGCGGCGTGGTCCCGCAAATCAGCCTGATCATGGGGCCTTGTGCGGGGGGCGCGGTGTATTCGCCCGCGATGACCGATTTTATTTTCATGGTCAAAGGCAGCTCTTATATGTTTGTGACCGGCCCTGACGTGGTGAAAACCGTAACCAACGAAGTGGTTACGGCCGAAGAATTGGGCGGCTCGGCCACCCACACCAAAAAATCATCCGTCGCCGACGGGGCGTTTGAAAACGATGTTGTGGCCTTGGCGGAATGTCGGCGTTTGGTTGATTTCCTGCCGTTGAACAATCGGGAAAAACCACCTGTGCGTCCGTTCTTTGACGCAACCGACCGCTCCGAGAGCAGCCTTGATACGTTGATTCCCGAAAGCGCCAACACCGCGTATGATATGAAGGAATTGATTGTAAAACTGGCGGATGAAGGTGATTTCTTCGAGATTCAGGAGGAATTTGCCAAGAACATCATCACCGGTTTTATCCGCCTCGAAGGACAGACCGTGGGTGTTGTCGGCAATCAACCGATGGTTCTTGCGGGGTGTCTTGATATCGACAGCTCACGCAAGGCGGCGCGGTTTGTGCGGTTTTGCGATGCGTTTGAAATCCCGATCCTGACGTTGGTGGATGTGCCCGGATTTTTGCCCGGAACATCACAGGAATATGGCGGCGTGATCAAACACGGTGCCAAATTGTTGTTCGCCTATGGCGAGGCAACGGTGCCCAAAGTGACGGTGATTACCAGAAAGGCCTATGGCGGGGCGTATGACGTGATGTCGTCCAAACACCTGCGCGGCGATTTCAATTATGCGTGGCCAACGGCAGAAATCGCGGTGATGGGGGCCAAAGGGGCGACCGAAATTATCCATCGCGGTGATCTTGGAGATGCCGATAAAATCGCGGCCCATACGGCGGATTACGAAGACCGGTTTGCCAACCCGTTTGTGGCGGCAGAGCGCGGATTTATCGACGAGGTGATATTGCCGCATAGCACAAGAACCCGGGTGAGCCGGGCGTTTGCGTCGCTGCGCGGGAAAAAACAGGAAAACCCGTGGAAGAAGCATGGGAATATTCCGCTTTAGAGAGTTGGAACAGGGGCGATAACGGGGAAATGATGACGCGTAAAATTGGACTATTGGTGGTATTTGGCGGGGTTCTGGCCCTGCCAGTTTTGGCGCAGGACGCGGTTTCGGCGGCAACGCCCCTGAGTGTGCCTTCGGGTGTGGTGCCGCGCTTGCAGGAATGGCTTCTGGATACCCAGCCCAATGGCGATGTGTTGGCGCGGTTCCGGTTTGTAGCGCCCGAGATTGAGCGGGCAATGGGTCGGTTTTCGCAGGCCGATCTAGAGGGTGATTTTCAGGTGCTTTGTCAGGAATTTGCTTTGTTCAATGTCGCAGCCCAACCCACAGAAGTGGATCGCATCGTGATATCGCTGGCGGATCGCGAAGTTGAATTTGGCTATGCCGATCCCGATGCCACCCAGTATTTTGAGGCATTTCGGGTCGAAAACGCCACCTGTATCTGGGAGTTTTTTTAATGCAACCACAATATGTTGCGCTGCTATCTTCAACCACAAGGAGGTTTGAGGCTTTGGAGTCACAACCCGCGTCAGACGCTTTGATTGCGTATCTTTTCCACAGCTTATCCACTAAGTTCTCCACTGATTGCACCCAAGCAATCAGAACCTCAATAAAGGGGCCGGCGGGGCGTTTTGCGTCGCGTTTGCCCGTAACCAGAGACAGGAGAAACAGATGTCAAAGAGCATCAAGAGCATCTTCTTTATCGGCCTTGCCGCCATTGTGGCGGCCTGTGCAGGACCAAAAGAAGAAGAATTTGTTATCATCGATCCGGAACCCATTTCGGTCGAACCGGCCTATACTGGAAAGTATAAGTAGGGCGATAATCGGGCAGGCCTTCGGGCCTGTCCACCCTTTGTTGCAGTCGCAGCGCGCACCCTTTCAAAACGGAGGTGCGATATGCTGAAGCACCGCAAATTCCCCGGACGTCTTTCGGGCACTGATTTTCAATTTGTTATACGACGCGCCAACCCCAAAGGCGTCACGCCGATCAAGCGGCGCGAACGGCGTGCAGACCGGCGGCCACCGGACAAACGCGCCGATTATGCGTTTATGCAGGCATTGTGGACCCATTTTGGCGAACACCCGTTTGAGCGCGGAAATCTGGATGCGGGGCGGATAAACTGGTTGTTCGGGCGCGAGGTTGTCGCGGCGGACGATCCGTTTGATCCTTCGGATTATGGCGCGCTGTTGCGCATCGATGTGCGGATCGCGCGGGCGAATTTTCCCGACATTATCGGATCGCTTGAAAACGGGCCAGATGGCGAGGAATCGGCGTAATGTTGCGCAAGCCCACACAATTTGCGCGCGAACCTGCCCAAATCATGTGGGTCGGTGCATGCGCCTTGGTCAAACCGGAAATTTGCGCCAATGATGTAGATGCAGCGCGTCCTTTCCTAGCAGCGGGGAGTGCCTGCACCACGAACTGTTACCCTTCCCCTTTGGGGTGGGCGGGATGTTTCCTTTCCCGTCCGACCCATTTTTTGACTGGGCAATATAATCCTTTATATTCAAAATATTACTGGAGTTTCCATAAAGTTCGGCGGGGAACAGCCGATCAATGTAGGGGCGCAGGTTTTTACTATCAAAGCGCACAGGATGTGGCGATAAAACCAGCAATCGAGACGGCAAACCACGCCCTAACCAAAACCCAGTTGAGGATTGAAACATCATGCAGAACACCCGATTTACCGCCCCATACGGACAATCGAAAACCACGTCTTACAAGGCGGTCATACTCGCTACGGTTGTCTCGCTTGGCCTTGCCGCATGCGGGGATACACCCATTGAACAAGCCCTGCTTGGCGCGGGGGCCGGTGTCGGGGTGGCGGCGGTTGCCGGAACCGGCGTTGCCGGCGGGGCGGTTATCGGTGCGACCGCGAATTTGGTCTATTGTCAGAAATATCCGTCAAAGTGCTAAGGCTTCCTTAGGGCGCGCCTCTTTTAGGCACGCCACTTTTCGATATACTGCGGATCAAGCGGGCCGCTTCAATCGGCCCGCTTGCCTGTTTTATTCAAAAACTGAATTGATTAGAGAGTTGGCGACGGGACGCGTTCCCGTTCGAACCATTCCCAAGCTCGCATTTGCCCCGGATCACCTCTGCACCGACCATTATGAGACCGGAGGGATGCCGGAACATGCTTGTGGGCAGGATTTACAAGGTATTCGTCGCCAGCGACGCCCGGGCATCGCTCTGCCCGATGCCGCAAGCCGCACCAAATTAGGGGGTGATGGCGTCACCGTAGGACGTCGCATAGCGCAACCGGACAGTGCCACCGCCATCGCCCCAAATATCGCCGTCGATCACGGTTTTGACCACACTGTTTTGGGTGTCGGTTTCGGTGCGCATCCAAAGCGGTATTCTAACCTATTTCAAAATCCAATGCGCGACGCCTTTCGGGGAGGTCCGGGGCGTCGGGACACGACATTTCCGATGAAACACGGGGCTTGGTATATGCCTCTGTTTTCATCGGTTCGTAATCACATGAGAAGGACGAAACATGTTTAAGAAAATCCTGATAGCCAACCGTGGGGAAATCGCCTGTCGGGTGATCAAAAGCGCGCAGAAGATGGGCATCAAAACCGTGGCTATTTATGCCGATGCCGACCGCAATGCGCTGCATGTGAAAATGGCCGACGAAGCGGTGCATATCGGGCCGTCACCCGCCAACCAGTCCTATATCGTGATTGAAAAAGTGATGGAGGCCATTCGCCAAACCGGCGCCGAGGCCGTGCATCCCGGATACGGGTTCCTGTCGGAAAACCCCAAATTTGCCGAAGCCTTAAAGGCCGAGGGTGTGGTGTTTATCGGACCGCCGGTGGGCGCGATCGAGGCGATGGGCGACAAAATCACCAGTAAAAAGCTGGCGATGGAGGCGAATGTAACCACGGTGCCCGGATTTATGGGCCTGATTGAAGACGCAGACGAGGCGGTGAAAATCTCGAACGAGGTTGGTTATCCGGTGATGATCAAGGCCTCTGCCGGTGGTGGCGGCAAGGGGATGCGGGTTGCGTGGAACGATGCGGAGGCGCGCGAGGGGTTTCAAAGTTCGAAAAACGAGGCCGCAAATGCATTTGGCGACGACCGGATTTTTATCGAAAAATTTATCACCCAGCCGCGCCATATCGAAATTCAGGTGCTTGCCGATAGTTTTGGCAACACGATCTATTTGAACGAACGCGAATGTTCGATCCAGCGCCGCCAGCAAAAGGTTATCGAAGAAGCGCCAAGCCCGTTTTTGACACCCGAAACCCGCAAAGCCATGGGAGAGGAGGCGGTCGCCCTTGCCAAAGCCGTGGATTATGCCAGCGCCGGAACCGTTGAATTCATTGTGGACGGCGATAGCAATTTTTTCTTTCTCGAAATGAACACCCGGCTTCAGGTGGAACACCCTGTCACCGAATTGATCACCGGCATTGATCTGGTGGAACAGATGATCCGCGTGGCCGCCGGTGAAAAACTGTCAATCGCGCAAGAAGATGTCGGCATCAATGGCTGGTCCATCGAAAGCCGGCTGTATGCCGAAGATCCCTATCGTAATTTCCTGCCGTCGATTGGCCGGTTGACGCGGTATCGCCCACCAGTCGAAGTGGCCACGGACACGTTGGCAGTGCGCAATGATACCGGCGTTTACGAGGGCGGCGAAATCAGCATGTATTATGACCCGATGATCGCCAAACTCTGCACTTGGGCACCGACGCGCGACGCCGCGATTGAGGCGATGCGCACCGCGCTTGACGGGTTCGAACTCGAAGGGATCGGGCATAACCTGCCGTTCCTGTCGGCGGTGATGGATCATGAAAAATTCACCAGCGGCGAGATGACGACCGCCTTTATCGAAGAAGAATTTCCCGATGGTTTTCAAGGTGTTGAACTGCCAGAGGCGTTTTTGCAACGTATTGCGGCCTCGGTTGCGGCGATGCACCGTGTGGCCGAAATCCGGCGCACGCGGGTGTCGGGGCGGATGGACAACCACGAACGCCATGTGGGCCGCGACTGGGTGGTGACATTGCAGGGGCAGCGGTTCGAGGTAAGGATTGATGCCGATCGCGCCGGATCAACGGTTCGGTTCGATGGCGGCCATGCCTTGCGGGTGGCAAGTGACTGGACGCCGGGGGATCAACTGGCGACTTTGGATGTGGACGGCAGCCCGCTGGTGTTGAAGGTCGGAAAAATCAGCGGCGGGTTCCGGATTCGCGCCCGTGGTGCCGATCTCAAGGTGCATGTGCGCACCCCGCGTCAGGCCGAGTTGGCGCAGTTAATGCCCGAGAAACTTCCGCCTGATACATCAAGGTTGCTGTTGTGTCCGATGCCCGGTTTGATCGTCAAGATTGATGTGGCCGAGGGCGACGAAGTGCAAGAGGGGCAAGCGCTCTGCACGGTTGAGGCGATGAAAATGGAGAATATTCTACGCGCGGAAAAAACCGCCGTGGTTGGCAAAATCAATGCCGTTGCGGGCGACAATCTCGCGGTGGATGATGTGATAATGGAGTTTGAATAGGCGCAAAATTTTGCGCTTACAATCTAGCGATCAGGCATGGGTAAAAAATCTGTCATAATTGGCCTGTTTGGTCTGATCCTGCTGTTGGCGGGATGCGAACGCCATAGCGAGGCAGAGGTGCGGGCGCAGTTGACACGATGGTTTGCGCTGGGGGAAACGGTCTATTTCAAAACGACATATGATTGCACAGCGGCCATGTTCAAAGTGCAGACCGACCAGATGAAATCTGCATTGCAGCCCAATTCCGATGCCGGAACCGCGCTGTTTCAATATGGCCGCAGCGGGATGATGGTATTGGCGAACCCGACGCAAAAACCCAATGACGGGTTTCTGGAGTTGATGAATATGGACCGCCCGATTGGCATTGCGATGCAGGCGGCTAGTGTCTTGGGCAAGAAATGTATGGATGAAAATATGGAAAGCGCGTTTTTCTATGCCATGCAAAACCCGAAAGCGACCATGGTTTTTAGTCGTGAAGATATGTCGATGGTGTTGATGGACCCCGGAACGCGGCTGGTGATCTTTGCCAGCGGGGGGGCGGAATGATGCGGGTGGATTATAACGAATTTTCCATAAAATTTAGCATTAACCACTTTGTCATGCGGGAGGGTCATTGATGGCGATCATACCCCTTCATGCGTCTGGTTTCGGGGCGCATCGCACCGCGTCGACAAGTTTTCAGGCCTATATGCGCTGTAACGGCGAGGGATTGGCGCGCGACGGGATCGGGTTCTGGGGACCGTTACGCACCCGTGGCGGCGTGTTGAGCGGGGTGATTCCCATCCTTAGCCCGGTGCCGCCAAAACGCCAACTTATGCGGGCACGTGGCCGTATTTTGACGCAGTTGGCCGATGCGCAGGCGCGCGGATTTTCGCAATTGATCATATCGGACGAGAATATCATCGGGGCACCGCGGCAAAACCTGCGGGCCAAGGCGCTCTATGGTGGAATTGGCGAAAGGTTGGCACGGTTTCATCACGCCTTCGACGGGCGTATAACGCGGGTGGTTTTGTCAATCCGGTCGCTCGACAATCTCTGGGCGTCGACATTGGCCTATGGGGTCAAGCGCGGACATTCGATGCCGAGCCAAGATTTGTTGGAGAAGATTGC
The DNA here is from genome assembly GCA_030950105.1 of Rhodobacterales bacterium. Lineage (GTDB taxonomy): Bacteria > Pseudomonadota > Alphaproteobacteria > Rhodobacterales > Rhodobacteraceae > JAUZRV01. The sequence continues at coordinate 15,008 of JAUZRV010000041.1, forward strand.
CGTTGGACCGCGCACGTGGCGTGACGTGATCACGGATGTGGCCTGTGCAATGCCTGATGTTCAAATTCAGGTGATGCCCTTCGAGACCTATGCCGGACAACCCGAAGCAAAATTGCGTTTGATGATTGGAGGCGCCGCCAAAGTGCCGCTTAAACATCACCGTAAATGGCTTAATCGTGGGCCGGATCAATCGCAACTTCATGAAATACTGGCCGATCGCGGGACATCTGCGGTGGATCTAGCGCAAGCCGATCTTGCCGGTGAAGGGCGTTGGCAGCCATTTAACCGCGCCCAAATAGCGCAAATGCGCGAGAATTATCAGGACGATCTGCATTGGCTGCGTGCCGGTGCCGATGGTCTTGCACTACTGACCGAGGAAACCGGCCTACATGAGACAAGGAATAACCTTGCCGGTGGGCAGACGATAAAAGGACAAAACGATGACAGAGACGAAAAAGGACGCGTGGCGTGAGCTTGCAACCAAGGAATTGCGCGGTCGGCCCCTTGATGATCTGACGTGGGACACGCTTGAAGGGATCAAGGTCAAGCCGGTCTATATGGCCGAGGATCTTGAGGGGATTGATCATATTGACACGATCCCGGGGGCGGCGCCGTTTATGCGCGGGGTCAAGGCAACCATGTATGCCGGGCGCCCGTGGACCATCCGCCAATACGCCGGTTTTTCCACCGCCGAAGCCAGTAATGCGTTCTATCGCAAGGCATTGGCCGCGGGGCAACAGGGTGTTTCGGTGGCTTTCGATTTGGCGACACACCGTGGATATGACAGCGATCACGAACGGGTTGTCGGCGATGTTGGCAAGGCCGGTGTGGCGATTGACAGTGTTGAAGACATGAAGATCCTGTTTGACGGTATTCCGCTCGACAAGGTGTCGGTGTCAATGACGATGAACGGCGCGGTGATCCCGATTTTGGCAAGTTTTATCGTGACCGGCGAGGAACAAGGGCATGACAAAGCGCTGCTTGCCGGTACCATCCAGAACGACATCCTCAAGGAATTTATGGTGCGCAACACCTATATTTATCCGCCGGAACCGTCGATGCGGATCATTAGCGACATTATTCAATACACCACCAACGAGATGCCGAAATTCAATTCGATTTCGATTTCAGGGTATCACATGCAAGAGGCCGGTGCGAACCTCGTGCAGGAGCTGGCCTATACTTTGGCGGATGGGCGCGAATATGTGCGCGCGGCGATTGCGGCGGGTATGGATGTCGATCAATTTGCCGGCCGGTTGAGTTTTTTCTTCGCGATTGGCATGAATTTTTTCATGGAAGCGGCAAAATTGCGGGCGGCACGTTTGTTGTGGCATCGCATTATGACCGAATTCGGGGCGAAATCCGAGCGCAGTAAAATGCTGCGCACCCATTGCCAGACCTCGGGCGTGTCGTTGCAGGAACAAGATCCGTATAACAATGTGGTGCGCACCGCCTATGAGGCGATGGCGGCGGCATTGGGCGGGACCCAAAGCCTTCATACCAATGCACTGGACGAGGCGATCGCGCTGCCCACCGATTTTTCGTCGCGAATTGCGCGCAATACCCAGCTGATTTTGCAGGAAGAAACCGGAATCACCAATGTGGTCGATCCGCTGGCGGGGTCGTATTATGTGGAAAGCCTAACCTCGGAATTGGCGGAAAAAGCATGGGCGTTGATCGAGGAAGTCGAGGAAATGGGCGGTATGACCAAGGCCGTGGCCAGCGGGATGCCCAAGTTGCGGATCGAGGAATCAGCCGCAATGCGTCAGGCCAATATTGATCGCGGCAGCGAGGTGATTGTCGGGGTGAATAAATATCGTCTCGAAAAAGAAGATGCGATTGATATTCTGGATATTGATAATGACGAAGTGCGGCGCAATCAGGTGGCGAGATTAAAGCAGATCCGCGCGACGCGTGACGAGGCGGCCTGTCAGGCGGCGCTTGCAGCGTTGACGAAATGTGCAAAAGGCGGGGGGAATTTGTTGGCGGTTGCGGTTGAAGCGGCGCGCGCGCGCGCCACGGTGGGGGAGATAAGCATGGCACTTGAGAAAGAATTTGGCCGCCACAGGGCGGAAGTGAAAACATTGGCCGGTGTGTATGGTGCAGCCTATGAGGGCGATGCCGGATTTGCGGCCATTCAGAAATCGGTTGAGGATTTTGCCGAGGAAGAAGGCCGTCGCCCTCGTATGTTGGTGGTGAAAATGGGGCAGGATGGCCATGATCGCGGAGCAAAAGTGATTGCCACGGCATTCGCCGATATCGGGTTTGATGTTGATGTCGGGCCATTGTTCCAGACGCCACAAGAGGCCGCGCAAGATGCGGTGGACAATGATGTGCATGTGATCGGGATTTCGTCGCAAGCCGCGGGGCACAAGACCTTGGCCCCGCAATTGATTGCGGCGTTGAAAGAAAAAGATGCCGGCGATATTCTGGTGATCTGTGGCGGGGTGATCCCGCAGCAGGATTATGCGTTTTTGCAAGACGCCGGAGTGAAGGCGATATTTGGGCCGGGGACCAATATTCCGTCGGCGGCTGAAGATATATTGCGGTTGATACGAGCGACGCGTGAGTAGTTTGGGGAGCGGCCCCCAGACACACTATAAACTGGGGGCCAGCCCCCAGACCCCCGGGATATTTATGGAACAAAGAAAGTGATTTTATGAGTGAACAGGCGAAATTTCGGGTCGGGTTGGTTTTAGGGCTGATTTGGGCTGTTGTGTTGTTGTGGGGGGCGGCGCGGTTTGTGAAACTGCCGATGTTCACGGTCATGCCGACCATAATGACGGCGTTTCTTGCTCCGGGGTTGGTGATTGTTGCGATGATTGGGCGGGTGGCGTCGCGGCGATTATTTGACGGAGAAATGGTTGATGGGCGCTTGTTTGAAGCGCGGAGCAAGGGGGCGATTGATCAAAAAGTGTTGACCAACACGATTGAACAATTGGTGGCGGCGCTGTGCATCTGGCCGGCTGCGGCGATTTTGTTGGCAGGAAACGGGCCCGGTGTGATTATATGGCTTTGGGGATTGGTTTTGCCATTGCGCGGCTGGCGTTTTGGGCGGGGTATCATAGGTCACCGGCGTTGCGGGCCTTTGGTTTTGGCGCGAGCTTTTATCCTACGATGCTTGTCGGTATATGGGCCGTGTGGCAGCTTGCAACCGGATTTAGGTAGGGGCAGGATATGTTGAAACTGGATCATTTGGCGGTCAGTTGCGGGTCTTTGGGCGAGGGACGCGAGGCCGTCGAGGCCGCCCTTGGTGTGACTATGCAGGCAGGCGGGAAACACGCGCAATTTGGCACGGAAAACATGTTGTTGGGCTTGGAGGCCGGCATTTACCTCGAGGTGATTGCGATTGATCCATTTGCGACACCGTTGCAGGTGCCGCGCTGGTTCGATCTTGACTGTTTTTCAGGGCCACCGAGATTGAGCAACTGGATTTGTGCAACGGATGATATGGGTGCGGCGATTGCGGCGGCCCCGAACGGGATCGGTGAACCGGTGGCGTTACAACGGGGAGATCTTGCGTGGACGATGGCGGTGGCAAAGGATGGCAAGGTTCCCTATGGCGGGGCCTTTCCTGCGTTGATAAAATGGGGCGGAGACGGGCGCAATCCAGCACGCCGGTTGATGTCGTCAAATTGTGCGCTCAAACGGTTGGTTCTTGGCCATCCTGAACCGGAGGCGCTTCAGGTGGCGCTTGCAGGCATGGTGAGTGACCCGAGAGTTGTGATTGAAAGCAGCCGAGAAGTGCGGTTAATCGCAGAAATATCAACGCCTTACGGAGTGAAAACCCTGCTATGATTATTCGTGATTGTTGCGTTGAAGATGTTCAGGGGGTTGCCGATATCTGGAATCCGCTTATCCGCACCTCGGTTGCGACCTTTAACAGTGTCGAGAAAACCAAGCAAAGTATGGCCGGGGAAATTGCGACACGTCAGGCGGCAGGGCACGCATATCTGGTGGCCGAGGCGGCGGGGCAGGTATTGGGATTTGCCACCTATGGGCAGTTTCGCGGTGGTATCGGCTATGCCCATACCATGGAACACACCATTCATTTGGGCGCGGCTGCGCAGGGTCGCGGGGTTGGGCGTGCCTTGATGGCGGCGCTCGAAGACCATGCGCGCGCGGCAGGTGTTCATTCTCTTTTTGCCGGAATTAGTGCGGAAAACGCAGCCGGAATCGGGTTTCATCGGGCGCTTGGGTATCGTGAGGTGACCACCCTCTGTGAAGTGGGGTATAAATTTGGCCGCTGGTTTGATCTGGTCCTGATGCAGAAAATCCTTTAGGCATCTTAAGGAGTTTGATGCGAATAAGGTAGGAGGGGCGTATGTCCCTGTGGTCCCGGATAAGTGATGCAATAGCCGCCCTTGCCAAGGGGGAGCCGTTAAGTGCGGTATTTGATCATTTGCGCACGGCCCCCGAACGGTCGGTTGCGTTTACCATTGCGGTGATTGCGCTGGGCGCAAAAATGGCCAAGGCCGATGGGTTGGTGACGCGCGATGAAGTCACGGTTTTTCGCAAGGTTTTCCAGATTGCACAGGCAGATGAGGCCGGCGCAGCGCGGGTTTTTAACCTTGCACGTCAGGATGTTGCAGGATTTGAAGACTACGCCATGCGGATCAGTGCGATGTTTGCCGATGACCGGTCAACCCTGTGCGATTTGATGGAAGGGTTGTTTCATGTCGCGATGGCGGATGGCACTTATCATCCCGGAGAAGATCAGTTTCTTGAAAGGGTGGCCGAGATTTTCGGGCTTCCCGATTCAGAATTTCGCAGTTTGCGTAGCCGGTTCGTGCCGGACGCGGTTGGTGATCCTTTTACGGTCCTCGGGGTAGAGCGGGGAACAGATATTAAGGATATCCGAGCGGTGTGGCGCAATATGGTGCGTCAGAACCACCCCGATCAGATGATTGCCCGCGGGGTGCCGCAAGAGGCGATTAAACTGGCCGAAAAGCGGCTGATTGATATCAATCGGGCGTGGCAGGAGATTCAGGAACTGCAAGTGGAGCAGGATGTGCGGGGCGGGTAAGTGCGGATTGCGACCTATAATGTGGAATGGTTTGACCGGCTTTTTGATAATGCCGGCAGGCTTCTGGCCGACAACCAGTGGTCGGCGCGCTATAACATTACGAGGGCACAACAAATCGAGGCGCTGGGCATTGTCTTTAGCGCAATTGATGCCGATGCGGTGATGATTATCGAGGCGCCCGACGATAATGGCAAGCGGACAACGGTGCGCGCGCTCGAGCAGTTTGCAAGCACATTCAAATTACGCGCAAGCAAGGCGATGATCGGATTTGGCAATAATACGCAGCAGGAAATAGCGCTGCTTTATGATCCGGATGTGATGACAGCGAAACATGATCCGGTCGGGGCGGAGACCGGCAAAAAAGGCGCGCGGGATGCACCGCGATTTGACGGAGTTTTCCGTATCGATCTTGATGTGGATGCCACCGAAGATTTGGTAAGTTTTTCCAAACCTCCCCTTGAAGTGGCCGCGCGCACCAAAACGGGGGTGGATTTTCGCATGATCGGTGTGCATCTGAAATCGAAGGCGCCACATGGTGCCCGAAATGCGGATGCCGAAATGCGGCTCTCGATTGCCAACCGGCGCAAGCAACTCGCGCAAGCGATCTGGTTACGGCAACGGATTGACGGGCATTTGGAACGTGATGAGGCCGTTGTTTTATTGGGGGATTTGAATGACGGGCCGGGGCTTGATGTTTATGAAGATCTGTTTGGGCGATCGTCGGTTGAAATTATTTTGGGAAACGAAAGCGAGAAAGCGTGTCTCTTTGATCCAAATGCACAGCGCGCATTGACCGGAATAACCCGTCCCAATTTGATCGGCCCCCCGACATCGGCGCGGTTTTATAATTCCAGCGACAAGCGCTATTTTCAGGCGCTTCTGGATTATGTGATGGTGTCAGCGGATTTTAACCGAAAAGCGCCGAAATGGCGGATCTGGCATCCGTTTGATGACCCGGATTGTTGGGAGGTGAAAGAGTTGCGCGAGGCCTTGATTACGGCGTCGGATCATTATCCGGTCACGATTGACATCGAAATTTAGCCCTTATCATACGTCGGGCGAGCACCTATGTTAAAGCCATGAAACAGATATATACCCTTGTCGCCGTCAGTATTTTTACCGCCTCGCCGGTGTTTTCGCAAGAAAGCGGGACGACCTTGATGGAGCGCGGCGCGCGGTTGTTTCTCGAGGGCATCATGCGCGAAGTTGAACCGGCGATGAAAGATCTCAAGGGGTTGGGGGATACGTTGCAACCGGCACTGCGCGATTTTGTGCGTGAAATGGGACCGGCCCTTGGGGAAATACTTGAAAAGATAGAAGACTTTAGCAGTTATCACCCGCCTGTGATGCTGCCCAACGGGGATATAATTATGCGCAAGAAAACCCCGAAAGAAATGGAAAATCCCGATGGGGAAACTGAAACTTAAGGTGCTTCAGCGGATGTTCAGTTTGATTTTTGTGGTTGCACCAAGGGAATCCGCAAGCGACATAAACCGCGCTTCGGAAACTTCACCAAACAACGGCGAAGATTGTGCGCTTAGGCGCAGTTCCAGCAGATTTTTCTTGGGAAACCAGCGCATTTCGCCGATATTGGCGTCTTTTTCCAACCATAACATAGCCCCAAACCGCATGGCTTTTCCGAGAATTTCAGCGGCAAGTTGATCTTGTTCGCTGATCAATGTGTACAGGTCTTCAAAGCGGGTTCCCTCGCGTTTGTTGCGATAGCGATGCAGCAGCGCAAGACCGAGATACACGCGTTCGGAATGGCGCAACCCCCCGAGATTGGCGCGGGTTGCATTGTCAAAACAAACCTCGGCCCGATAATCGGGATGGGCGCGCCAACTTACGTCATGCAGCAGACAGGCGGCTTTGATTAAACGCTTGCGCTCGGGCTTGGCCGATTTGAAAAGCGGGCTGATAAATTGGTGCAGGGTTTTGCCAAATCCGGGGATACGGGCATCTTTGGATTCGGAAAAACGACAGGCCTCGATCAACGGGTCGCGGTCGCGCAAACGCTGCGGCATCTGTTCATAGAGCATGCCTTCGCGGATGCCATAGCTCGACACCGCAATATCATGGGGTTTAAAGGTTTTGACCACACCGCGCAGCACATCAATCGCCATCGGAACCAGGGCCATCCGCGCGGTCGAAACGTCGCAACGGGCGCGCAAATCGTCGAGATCGTTTTCCTCGATATATTTTGTGGTGGCGGCGACCGCCTTGCGGGTCATTCGGTATTCATGCATGACCCGCAATGGGTATCCGCGCCGCTCCATGTCGATGCGTGCGATGGCGCGCCACGATCCACCAACCAGAAACAGGCGGTCTTTTTGCGGGCCAAGCTGTTTTGACAGGGCTTCGAGGGTTTCGTTGATGTGTTTGCGCCGCCCTTTTTTGCCGCCCTTCAGGTCACGCAATTTGAGCGGGCCAAGCGGCGAGGTGACGCGACGACCGACACGGCCACGCGATATTTCCGCAAGCTCCATCGAAGCACCGCCGATATCGCAGACCAGACCGTAAGACCCGGGCCAGCCAAGCAACACACCCTGGGCCGAAAGGCGGGCTTCTTCCTGACCGTCGATGACCCAGAGGCGCAGGCCGGTTTCACGTTCGACTTCGTCACGGAAATCGGGACCATCCGAGGCCTCGCGCACCGCGGCGGTGGCCACTGCGGTGAGTTTTCCAATGCCAAGACTGTCGGCCAAGTGTTGGAAACGGCCAATGGCCGCAAGCGCGCGTACCCGTCCGGTTGGATTCAAACGTCCGGTTTCGGCCAATCCGGCGCCAAGGGCGCACATGATTTTTTCATTGTAAAAATAGGCCGGACTACGGGCTGCGCCATCAAACACCACCATGCGCACCGAATTTGATCCGACATCAACAACACCCACCCGCGACAGGGCGCGCATCGATGGGTCGTCAAACAACGGGCGTTCAAATGGTCCCCAGTCGGTTTTTTTGGCTTGGTCTTTGTCGGTCATTTTGGTCGCCGCCTATTATAATCGTCTGTTTGGTCGCCTTGTTTAGTCGTCTGTATGGGTTAGCTTTGGCACATCTGACGCGCCCGCCGAACCGCGCCCTGAAAGTGACGGGTTTTCCATGAAAAAGCGGTGGCAGTTGAACGCAAATTCACCCTCGGGCAATTGTGCGCGCGTAAAGCGGCCATCGGGCGTCATTACCCAGCTTTGTGCCACATCGGCAAGGTTGGCCGCTATGATCTGGCTCACGATTTGGGCTTTGACGGTTTTATTCTGGATTTCGACCAGAGTTTCAACACGGCGCACCAGATTGCGGCCCATCCAGTCGGCAGAAGAAATGAACACCCGCGATTTGGAATGGGGCAACCCGTGGCCGTTGGCAAAACACACAATGCGTGAATGTTCGAGAAACCGGCCAACAATGGATTTGACGCGAATACTGTCGCTTAACCCTTTGATACCGGGGCGTAAACCACAGATTCCGCGGATCACCAGATTGATTTTCACGCCGGCCTGTGAGGCGGCATAAAGGCCGTCGATGATATCGGCATCGACAAGCGAATTCATCTTGGCCCAGATTTCGGCGGGGCGGCCATTCTGGGCATGGTTGGCCTCGGCTTTGAACATGTCGAGCAGGGTGGATTTAAGGGTAAGCGGAGAAATACACAGGTTTTCAAGGCCCTCGGGCGTGGCGTAACCCGAAAGGTAATTGAACACTTTGGTGGCGTCACGGCCCATCGACGCATTGACCGTAAACAGCGATAAGTCGGTGTAAATGCGTGCGGTAATCGGGTGGTAATTGCCAGTGCCGTAATGCGTATAGGTGACAAGTTCGTTCCCTTCGCGGCGCACCACAATCGAAATTTTGGCATGGGTTTTCAGGTCGAGAAAGCCATAAACCACATGCGCACCCGCACGTTCAAGGCGGCGCGACTGACGGATATTTGCGGCTTCGTCAAAGCGGGCCTTGAGTTCGACCAAAGCGGTAACGGATTTGCCGTTTTCGGCGGCCTCGCACAATGCGCTTACGATCGGGCTGTCTTTTGATGTGCGGTAAAGGGTTTGTTTTATGGCCACAACATCGGGGTCCTGGGCGGCCTGATGCAGGAACCGCACCACCATATCAAAGGTTTCATAAGGGTGGTGCAGCAGCATGTCTTTTTGACGGATTGCGGCAAACATATCGCCATCGTGGTCCTGAACCCGTTCGGGCACGCGCGGCGAAAAATGCGGCCAAAGCAGATCAGGGCGGCTATCCATAACCAGCTCGTTCAGGTCGGTCAGACCGATCATGCCGTCGATTTCAATCACCTCGTCGTCATTGATATGCAGTTCGCGCATGATCATCGCGCGTAAGGCCTTGGGGGCTTCTGAGGAAAGTTTGAGGCGCACCACTTCGCCGCGCCGCCGCCGTTTGAGGGCGATTTCAAAACCGCGCACCAGATCTTCGGCTTCGTCCTCGACCTCGAGGTCGCTGTCGCGCAGAACCCGAAAGGTGCAGCTGCCTTTGACGCGATAGCCGGGGAAAAGTTGGTCAAGATGTTCAAGAAGAAGGTCTTCGAGGGGGAGGAAGCGATCCTGCCCGACCTTTGAGGGCAGGGCAATAAATCGCTCGATCTGATGGGGGATGGGCAGCAGCGCCTTGAGCGGGCGTTTGTCCGATTTGCGTTCCAGTTGCAGAGCCAAAGTATAGCCGGCATTCGGGATGAAGGGAAACGGGTGTGCCGGATCAATGGCCAGCGGCGAGAGCACCGGAAAAACCTGTTTGAGGAAAAACCCGCCAAGGAATAATTTGTCGTCCTGGGTGAGCTTTGAACGGGTTAACACGCTAATATTGTTGGCTTCCATTTCGACGCGCAGGGTTTCATAGACCTCTTGTTGGTGGAACAAAAGTTTGCGGGCTTCTTCGGCGATCAACACAAGTTGCTGCGCCGGGGTAAGGCCGTCGGCGGCGGGCTTGGTTACGCCGCTGCGCGCCAGTTCGCGCAAACCCGCGACGCGCACGGTAAAAAATTCGTCAAGATTATTGGCGGAAATCGACAGAAACCGCAGGCGTTCGAGAAGCGGCACACGGGAATTTTCGGCCTCGTCAAGCACCCGCCAGTTGAACGCCAGCCAAGATAATTCCCGATTGAAAAACCGCGCAGGTCCCGTTGGGTCAAAATCAGTGAGAGCAACAGCGGCAGCAATGGGAGATTTGAGAAAATCGGCCTGAGGAACTGGATTGGACATATGGGCCTTCTGCATAAAAACGGGAGAGGAAACAGCCGTGACAGTTTGCCCCTATGGCAGGAGTTTGTCCAGAACTTCACCCGCGAGTTTTCGCCCCAGAGGGCGTGATTGTTCGAGGGCCGCCTTGTCCATTGCGGCGACCACAAGGTGGGCCGCTGCAAACGAGCGATCCATGCGCAATGTGAGGTAGGGGATGGTATCGGGGGGCGGCGTTAGTTGGCGGTCATGGAACAGTTTGGCCAAAAGGGCGGCGAGAAGGGTGTCATCGGGGGCTTCGAGAATGGCGGCTTGGGTGCCCATCATCCGGCTGGTCAAATCCGGCAATTCAACCCCCCAATGTTGCGGCGCATTGCGGGCGGTGAATAGCAACGTGCGCCCCTCGGCCAAGGCCAGATTGTGCAGATGAAACAAGGCCCGTTGCGCTGCGGGATTGCCTTTGATGTCGGGGATGTCTTCGATGGCGAGATTACTTTGCGCGAGCGCAAGTATTCCGGCCTCGTCAAGCGCTGCCAGATCGGCGGCTTTTACAATTCTGGCCTTGGCCATTTCGGCCCAGACATGGGCGAGGTGGGTTTTCCCGGCACCGGCGGGGCCGATCAGAACCAGCTTGCGACCGGCCCAGTTTTGCCAGACGTCGATCATCGCCACCGCCATGGCATTGGCCGGGGAAATGAAAAAATCGTCGCGTCCGTGGGCGGTGCGCACCGGAAGATCAAAGCTAAGTTGCGTGGCCATTCAGGGATCTTTTTCTTCTGTTTGCTCTTGAACGGGGGCCTGTTGGGTGACGCCGCGATAGAGACGGCTTTCTTGGTAAGTGCCAAGGAAATAGCGGGTGAGCACCCCGATCGACGCAGCAACCGGCACCGCAACCAACATACCGACAAAGCCGAACAGCGACCCGAATACCGAGAGGGAAAAGATCAACCAGACCGGATGCAACCCCACGGATTTCCCAACAAGACGCGGGGTGAGAACATTGCCTTCGATCACTTGGCCAACAACAAATATTGCAATCACCGCGCCAAGCGAGAGCCATTCACCCCAGAATTGGAACAGGGCCAGACCAATCGCCAAGGCACCGCCAACAAGCGCGCCGATATACGGGATAAAGGTAAGAATACCGGCGATGAACCCGACGACAAGGCCGAATTGCAACCCCACCAGCATAAGAGCGATGGCATAATAACTGCCCAAAATCAGGCAAACAGTGCCCATGCCGCGAATAAAAGAGGCGAGTGTATAGTCAATGTCAGCGGCCAGTTTACGCACCACAGCAACATGGTCGCGCGGAATCATGCCATCAATTTTGGCAACCATGCGATCCCAGTCAAGCAGCAGATAGAAGGCGACAACCGGCACAATGACAAACAGCATTGCAACATTGATGATCGAGGCCGCCGAAGATAGCGCGGTATTGAGCAGCTCTCCGCCTCTGGATTGCACGGTTTCGCCAAGCGACAGCAGTGATTTGCGTATGGTCGAATCGGCATCCATCAGTTGCGGAAACCGTTCGGTGAGCACGGTTTGGAAATTATGGACCAATTGGGGCGCGGTATTGAACAGGGATATGGATTGCTCGATGAGCAGGGGCACCACGAGCAGGGCCATAATGACAAATATCAGAAGCGCGGTCAGGGTGATGATCGAGGTCGCCAAAGTGCGCGAACAGCCCATCACTTCAAGACGGTCGGCAACCGGATCAAGGAAATAGGCAATTGCCCCCCCAAGAACAAACGGCAGGATCACATCGCCCAGAAACCATAGCGCCAAAAGCGCGACAGCGGCGACAAGACCCCAGTATTTCAATTGATCTTTTGTTTCCAAAGCCATTTTGCGCGCCTGTCGGTAATGTTCCTTACCACATTGCGCATCCTGTGGGCGGTTTCAAGGGGCACCTAACCGGCGATAACAGGGGGCGCGCGCGAAATCGGCGTCTTGTTTGTATCGCCTTGGTCGCCTAAACCGTGCCCAACACTGTTATTTAACCAAGGGATTCCCTGATGCGTCTGTCGCGATATTTTATGCCCGTCCTGAAAGAAAACCCTGCCGAGGCCGAGATTGTCAGCCATCGCTTGATGCTTCGTGCCGGAATGATCAAACAATCAAGTGCCGGGATTTATTCATGGTTGCCGTTGGGTTTCAAAGTATTGAAAAAAATCGAGGATATCGTGCATCGCGAACAACAGCGCGCCGGTCATATTCCGATGCTGATGCCAACGTTGCAATCTGCCGATCTCTGGCGCGAGTCGGGCAGGTATGATGATTACGGCGAAGAAATGTTGCGGATCACCGATCGCAACGGGCGTGATATGCTCTATGGGCCGACCAACGAAGAATTGATCACCGATATTTTCCGCAGTCATGTAGGCAGTTATAAAACCCTGCCGCTCACGCTCTATCATATCCAGTGGAAATTTCGCGATGAACGCCGCCCGCGTTTCGGCATTATGCGTGGCCGCGAATTCTATATGAAAGATGGCTATAATTTCGACATTGATTACGACAGCGCGATGCATTCCTACAATCGGCATCTGGTGTCGTATTTGCGCACCTTCGAGGCGATGGGCCTAAAGGCGATACCGATGCGCGCCGACAGTGGGCCGATTGGTGGCGAGGACACCCATGAATTTCTGGTGCTTGCCGAAACCGGCGAAAGCGAAGTGTTTTATGACAGCAATATTCTTGATCTGAAAATGGGCGATCGGGTGATTGACTATGACAATTGGGATGAATGTGCCGCCGTTATGAAGGAATGGACGACGCCCTATGCGCGCACCGACGAAACCCATGATGAAGCGTTGTTTGACGCCATTCCCGAAGACCGGCGCAAATCAAGCCGCGGGATTGAAGTCGGGCAGATTTTCTATTTCGGCACCAAATATTCCGAAACGATGAACGCCAAAGTGCAAGGTCCCGATGGGAAACCCGCCGCAGTGCATATGGGCAGCCACGGTATCGGGGTTTCGCGTCTGTTGGGGGCTATTATCGAGGCGAGCCACGACGACAAGGGCATCATTTGGCCCGAGGGTGTGACCCCGTTTCATTGCGGAATTGTGAACCTCAAACAGGGCGACGACGAGGCCGACGGGGCCTGTGAGACGATTTATGCGGCGCTACAGGCGCTGGGCCTTGATCCGCTATATGATGATCGCAAAGAACGCGCGGGCGGAAAATTTGCCACGATGGATTTGATTGGCCTGCCTTGGCGGATCACGGTCGGGCCGCGCGGATTGAAAAACGGTGTGGTGGAATTGACCAACCGGCGCAGTGGCGAAAGCGTCGAGATGCCACCGGAAGACGCGGTAAAGAAAATAGCGGAAATCTATGCTGTATAACGCTGTAAACGACCGGCAGGAGAGAGAGGACCCTGCCAGTCGTTTGCACGCCTCGGAATTTTAGCCGCTCGTTTTAGCCGCCCATTGACGATTTGCACTTCATTGACGGAACAACGTATTTTCCGCCGATGTGATGCGGGTTAAGAATGAGTATCCATTGCATGGGATAGCCCGGTGCCTGAGCGCGCGAATAGGAACAGCCATTCGATAAAATCAACCATTGGCCGCTGCCGCTGGTGTCGAGTTGCCCGGAATTGTAACTGTTCGGGTTGTAGCTATTCGGGTTGTACGCTGAGGGTTGTGGCGATTGGGTGGCACTGGCGCCCTGTGCCGATAGTGACAATATTGCAGCCATAGCCAGAACAGAGAAATGGTTTTTGGATTTATGTGCAAGCATATTTTTACCCCGTTAAGATATAGAACACAGGCCCCCACCAAGAAGCCGATTATCCGTCTTTTTCTGCGTTCGGATAAGAGAAGGTATGGTCGCAGGCATCTTAACAAATGGTAAATCTTAAGGGGCCGGAGCTGTGCGTTGTTATTAGAAATTTAATAAATACAGGGCGCTTCGCAGGCGTGAGCGGGCGCGGTTTCCGCCCGAATGTTTCACAAGCCTTGACGCGCGCCCGATAGAAGCCCAAGAACAACTGCAAAAAAATGGAGCAGAGCATGGCAGGCACGACCCCTCCTTTTGCGGGATTTGAATGGATGATCGCGTGGCGTTATTTGCGGGCCAAACGGGCCGAGGGCGGCGTTTCGGTGATGACGTGGATATCGTTGATCGGAATCACGCTTGCGGTGCTGGCATTGATTGCAACATTGGCCGTGCGCGCCGGTTTCAGGGCCGAATTTGTTGACACCATCCTCGGGGCGAATGCGCATGTGACCCTGTATAAATCCGCGGAAGTGACCGACACCGGACGCATCAGCCGGACCATTGACGACTATGAAGCGATTGCCGAACGGGTGCGCAGCGTTGAAGGCGTGACCCGCGTGGCGCCTTTAATCAAGGGGCAGGTGATGGCCAACGCCCGCAGCCGCAACACCGGCGTCGAGGTATTCGGGATAACGCTGGAAGATCTCAAAACCATCCCGAGAATTGTGAATCCGCAACGTAAATCAGGCGATATTGACCGATTTAGGAAAGGCGTGGCCATCGGATCGGGGGTGGCGCGTGAACTCGGGGTTGCGGTCGGCGAGCGGATCAAGATTATCTCGCCCAACGGCGCAAAAACCGCCTTTGGCACCAGCCCACGCGTCAACGCCTATGAGGTGGTCTATATTTTCACGGCAGGGCGTTATGATATTGATCGCACACGGATTTATATGCCGTTTGACGAAGCGCAAGTCTATTTCAACCGCGAAGGCGTGGCGGATGAGCTTGAAATCATGGTGGCGGTGCCGGATGATGTGAATGACCTTACGCTCGATCTCTTGCGGGCCGGTGGCGACCGCGCACAGGTGTGGACATGGCGCGACAGTTCGTCGGGCTTTTTGCGCGCGCTTGATATCGAAGACAATGTGATGTTTGTGATCCTGTCCATTCTGGTGCTGATCGCGGCGATGAACATTGTTTCGGGTCTGATTATGTTGGTGAAAAACAAGGGGCGTGACATCGGAATTTTGCGCACGATGGGTCTCACTCAGGGATCGATTATGCGGATATTTTTTATCTGCGGGGCGTTTACCGGATTGATCGGCACCGCGATGGGGGTGCTTATGGGATGTTTGTTTGCCCTCTATATTGACCCGATTTTTGCCATTGTAGATGCGGTGGCGGGGGGCGGTGTCTGGGATCCGTCGGTGCGCGGGATTTCGTTTTTGCCGGCCAAATTGCAATTCAAGGATGTGATGTCGGCGGTGTCCCTGTCGTTGGGCCTTTCATTCATTGTGACCATATTTCCGGCGCGCCGTGCCGCGCGGATGAATCCGGTTGAGGCGCTGCGTTATGAGTGAGATTATTCTAGAGCTGCGCGGCATCGACAAAGCCTATAACAAGGGTGCGCAAAATCAGGTGGACGTGCTTAAGGGCGCGGATATTGCGGTTGCGACCGGCGAAGTTGTCGCCCTTGTTGCGCCTTCGGGGGCGGGAAAATCGACGTTGCTGCATATTGCGGGGTTGCTTGATTTACCGGATGCGGGAACGGTGCGTATTGCCGGCGAAGACGTGAGCGGCCTGTCAGACCGGCGGCGCACCCGTATCCGGCGCCAAGACGTGGGATTTGTGTATCAGTTCCACCATCTTTTGCCGGAGTTCACCGCCTTGGAAAACATCGTTTTACCGCAACTTGCCAACGGGGTGAGCCGCAAAGAAGCGGAATTGCGCGGACTTGGATTATTGGCGCGGGTCGGGGTTGGCGAACGGGCAGGGCATCGGCCCGCCGCGATGTCCGGGGGCGAACAACAGCGGGTGGCGTTTTGTCGTGCGCTTGCCAATGCGCCGCGACTATTGCTGGCGGATGAACCAACCGGAAACCTTGATCCGGCGACGGCCGATCAGGTGTTTGGCGCGTTGATGGAATTGGTGCGCGGCACCGGCATGTCGGCGGTGATTGCGACCCATAATCTTGAATTGGCGGCGCGCATGGACCGGATTTTTCGACTTGATAACGGGGCGCTGGTCGAAGGGTAGCGATCAGACCTGTTGGGTGACGAAAACACCGGCGGCCATAAGGCCGATACCGGCGGCGCGGGTGAGGGAAATCGGGCTTATCTGCGCACCAAACAGGCCAAAATGGTCAATCGCTGCGGCGCTAACCAACTGCCCTAGCCCGAATTATTCATGAAGCGGCGTAAATCGTTTGACGGGCGTAGATCAAGCTGTTGAAATGGCGTATGATTTTGGTGTTGAACAAGATCATTCACCTCCAGCAGAAAATCCAACCCACCATGAATGACGATACGC
>JAUZRV010000042.1 GCA_030950105.1 Rhodobacterales bacterium
ATTCCCCTGGCTGTATGAGCGGGGTAACTGTAGTCTCTGTCATGGCGTATCTTTCCTTTCCTGGAAATATTGGATGCATGAATCACATCCATGATACGCCACCTGAAAATTATGCCATCACCAAGATTCGCGGTTAACTCAACACCATTGCGGCAATCCAGGCACCTTTGCCCTTGCTGTCAAGCCAGGCGTCAGCGCGGGAAAACCAACCCATTGAGGAAGTTGAATTTGCGATAGGGGCGGCGGGTGTCATTTATGTTCTCCGTTGTTTGGTTTAAAAGAATGTAAATCATTTTCACATTACATAGATTGGCCTTTGTCGACGATTCCGCAAGAGGGTATGTGAATGTTTTTTACATTATTGTGAAAAGTTTAGAGTAAACAGTGTGTTAGGGGTGAGAAATTTCCTTTTGGATGGGTTTTTTGGAACATGCTATAGTGTGGTTTCTCGATAATATCGGGTAGGTGGCGGCGGATTAATCAAGGCCCAATGGTAATCCGTGCATTGACCCGACTGCCGCGCGCGCGCATCTTGCGGGTATGGAATTTGTTGATCGTATCACCCGCCTGCCGCATGCATTTGACCCCGATTTCGGGAGGGAAGCGCGCGCAATTTTCCCCGAATTGACCGGAGATCTGGCGCGGCTTGTTGAAGGGGCAGGCGGGTGCAGCCCTTATCTTTCGGGATTGATGCAGAAAGAAACCGCGTGGATTTTGACGGCGTTTGATGGGCCGGAGGTGGCGATAAATTCCCTGTTTGCCGAGCTGTGCGAGGTTCCGCCGGATCAATTGCCGAACGCGTTGCGACAGGGCAAGCGGCGGGTGGCGTTGTTAAGCGGGCTATGTGATTTGGCCGGGGTTTGGGCGCTCGAAGATGTGACCGCTGTGTTGACCGATTTTGCCGATCTGGCGACGGATTTGGCGATGAAGGCCTGTATCGGGGCCGAAATACGGCGTGGGAAATTGCCGGGTATGGGCGAAGACGACCTTGCCTACGGGGCCGGAATGGTGGCGTTGGGTATGGGGAAAATGGGCGCGCACGAGCTTAATTATTCGTCGGATATTGATCTGATCTGCCTGTTTGACGAAAGCAGATTCGAGGTGGATGATTTTCACGAGGCGCGGTCGTCATTTGTGCGCGCAACACGGCGGATGGCGGCGATGTTGTCGGATATGACCGGCGAGGGCTATGTTTTTCGCACCGATTTGCGGCTGCGGCCCGACCCTGCGGTGACGCCAGTGTGCGTGGCGATGGAAGCGGCGATGCGATATTACGAGAGCCTCGGGCGCACATGGGAGCGCGCGGCCTATATCAAAGCGCGCCCGGCGGCGGGGGATCTGGTTGCGGGGGCGACGTTTCTCAAGGGGTTGCGGCCGTTTGTGTGGCGCAAGCATCTTGATTTTGCGGCCATTGAAGACGCCCATAATATGCGGTTGCGGATACGCGCGCATAAGAAGTTGGGCCGCGAGATCACCCTGCCGGGGCATAATATGAAACTGGGGCGCGGGGGGGTTCGCGAGATCGAGTTTTTCACCCAGACGCGACAGATTATTGCCGGGGGGCGGGATCCGGATTTGCGGCTTCGCGGCACGGTGGAGAGCCTCGCGGTTCTGGCGAAAAAGGGATGGTTGCCAGAGGCGGCGGCGGATGTGTTGACGCAGCGGTATCGGTGGTTTCGCGAGGTCGAACACCGGTTGCAGATGGTCAATGATGCGCAGACCCATGACCTGCCAAAATCGCCAGAAGGCATGGCGCGAATTGCGTGTTTTATGGGTGTGGAATTGGCCGATCTCGAACGTGATTTGGCCATGCGTCTTGGCGAGGTGCATGAGCTGACCGAGAGCTTTTTCACCTCGGAAGTCCCTGAAGTTGAAGAACAAAGTGAATTTGACAGTGAGGTGATTTCACGTTGGCGCAGCTATCCGGCGTTGCGATCAGAGCGCGCAGTGAAGATTTTTTCACGCCTCAAGCCGGAGATTTTGCAGCGCTTGCACCGCGCCGCCAAACCGGACGAAGCGCTGTTGGCGTTTGATGGGTTTTTGGCGGGATTGCCCGCCGGAGTGCAGCTGTTTTCACTGTTCGAGGCCAATCCGCAACTGATTGATTTGCTGGTGGATATTGTCGGCACTTCGGCGGAGCTTGCCCGTCATTTGTCGCGCAATTCGGCGGTGTTTGACGCGGTGATTGGCGGCGATTTTTTCGCGACGTGGCAAGGGATCGAGGCGCTCATTCGCGATCTGGAAGATGTCCTTTCGGGGCAGGATGATTATGAAAGCAAGCTCGATTCCGCGCGGCGGTGGGCCAAGGAATGGCATTTCCGCATCGGGGTGCATCATTTGCGCGGGTTGATTGATGCGCAGACCGCAGGCGCGCAATATGGTGACCTTGCAGAGGCGGTATTGCGCGGGATCTGGCCGGTGGTGATGGCGCAATTTGCCAGCAAACACGGGCCGGCACCGGGGCGCGGAGCGAGCGTTCTGGCGATGGGATCATTGGGGGCGGGGCGGCTGAATGCCGGTTCTGACCTTGATCTGATTGTGATTTATGATGCGGATGGCGTTGAAAGTTCGGACGGGCGCAGGCCGCTTGGGGCAAGGGTGTATTATGCGCGTTTGACACAGGCGTTGATCACCGCGCTTAGTGCGCAGATGGCCGAGGGGCGGCTCTATGAGGTGGATATGCGGCTGCGGCCTTCGGGCAATACCGGGCCGGTGGCGACGAGTTTGCAATCGTTCAGGGATTATCAGGAAAAAGATGCCTGGGTTTGGGAACATCTGGCATTGACGCGCGCGCGGGTGATGATGGGGGATGCCGGGCTTGGCCACGATATCGAGGCGTTTCGCCAGCGGGTGATTGCGCGGCATTTGCAGCCTGAGCAAATTCTTAAGGAAGTGCGCGACATGCGGGTGCGGATTGGCGATGCCAAGGCGCCGGACGGGTTGTGGGACGCTAAAATCGGGGCGGGGCGGATGCAGGATATTGAACTCTTGTCGCAAGCGGCCTGTTTGATGGCGGGGAGTGCGGCACGCGATGTGGCCGCGGGATTGGCCGCAGGTGTCGCAATTGGATGGTTGAACGACGTAGAACGTGCGACATTGCAGCGGAGCTATGATTTGTGTTGGCAGGTGCAGTTGACTGCAAAACTATTAAGTAACAAAGCGTTAGACCCGAGTGCGATCGGGAAGGGTGGATGTGATATGATAATGCGTGAAACAGGACAGGCCGATTTGGAGGCGCTAAAATCAGTGCTCGAGGCGGCCTATGGGGCGGCGGGCGCGGTGATTGAGGTGGCATTGAACCGATTGCCAACCGGAGCCGAAACATGAAGGGCGACGCAAATGATCCGCGGGCATTGATCCGCGAGGCGTTTCGGATTGACGGGATCGTTATCGAGGAATGTCGCGGGATATTTCTTGATTGGGCATTGGGGGTGCCGGACGGGACCGATACGCAGGATTTGATCGCGCAATTGTTGGTGCAATATCAAGACGAGCCGGCGGATCATCCGATGAGGATTGTGTTGCGTGAGGGCCTGCAAGCGGCACAGCCAGATGGAAAACGGCGTGGCGGGCGGCGCGGGCGTTTATAACGCGGCGGCGGCGCTGGAGAGGGATTGAATCGCGGTCCAGTCGCGCGCTTCAATCAGGTGTTGCGGGGCGACCCAGCTACCGCCGACGCAATCGACATTGGGCAACGATAGATAATCGGGGGCATTGGCCAGCGAGACACCGCCCGTGGGGCAAAACAGCACCTGCGGGATTGGCGCGCCAATGGCCTTGAGGGCGGGGGCGCCGCCTGAGGCCTCGGCGGGAAAGAATTTCTGTGTGCTATAGCCGCGTTCCAGCAGGCGCATGGATTCCGTGGCGGTGGCGGCCCCGGCCAGCAGCGGCAAGTCATTGGTTTCACAAGCCTCCAGCAAGCGGTCGGTGGCCCCCGGCGAGACGCCGAAAGTCGCCCCCGCAGCCAATGCTGCATCAACATCGGACGCCGTGAGCAGGGTGCCGGCACCGACAATACCACCGGTCACTTTGGCCATTTCGGCAATCGCATCAAGTGCGGCTGGGGTGCGCAATGTCACCTCGAGCACCGGCAGGCCACCGGCGACCAATGCCTGTGCAAGGGGTTGGGCGATGCGGGCGTCATGGATCACCAGAACCGGAATTACCGGCGCGATACGGCAGAGTTTGGCAGCATGTTCAGAAGCGGTTTGCGGGGTCATATCGGTTTCTTTCAGGTCTGTGTCTTGCAGGGCTGTGTCATTTAATGGCTAAACGATCACCGAGGCACCGGATGTGGCATCGCCGACGGTTTCGCGGAAGGTGGCGAATAATTCGCGGCCCAACCCGTGGGAATTGTCGTTTGGATTGGTGGCAGCGGGGCGCGTTTCGCAATCGGGTGCGAGGTTTTGCAAGGTGCCATTGGTGGCGTCGACGCGGATCATATCGCCATCAATGATTTGGGCGATGGGACCACCGGCGGCGGCCTCGGGGGCGATGTGGATGGCGGCGGGCACTTTGCCAGAGGCGCCGGACATACGGCCATCGGTGACCAAGGCGACGTTGAGACCGCGCCCTTGCAGGACCATCAATGTCGGCGTGAGACCGTGCAATTCGGGCATGCCGTTGGATTTTGGACCTTGGAAACGCACCACGATCACGGTGTCGGTGGTGAATTCACCGGCCTGAAACGCCGCTTTGACCGCGTCTTGCGTGGTGAACACCCGCGCCGGTGCGGTGACAATATGGTGTTTGGGATCGACCGCCGAGATCTTCATGATGCCCATGCCAATATTGCCGTTGAGTTGTTTGAGGCCGCCGGTGGGGTGAAAGGGGTTGGTAAAAGGCCGGATAATTTTATCGTTGAGCGAGGTGGTCGGGCCACCCTGCCATTCGATTTTACCATTGATCAATTTTGGTTCACGCGTGTAATCGGCAAGACCTCCGCCGGTATTGGTTTTGGCCTCGGGGTCAAGCAGCCCCGCATCGAGAAGTTCGCGGATAAGAAGGGCAAGACCACCCGCTGCGTGAAAATGGTTGATGTCGGCCAACCCGTTTGGATAGATTTTGGTCAGCAGCGGCACGATTTGCGACAGGTCGTCAAAATCCTGCAAGGTGATTTCGATACCGGCGGCGCGCGCCATCGCGGGCAGGTGCAGCACCAGATTTGTCGACCCGCCCGTGGCCATCAACCCGATAATGCCGTTCACGAAGGCGCGTTCATCAAGGATATCACAGACCGGCGTGAAATGATCACCGAGGTTGGTGATCTCCAGGGCGCGCTGGGTGCCGGCGATGGTCATGGCGTCGCGCAACGGGGCATCGGGGGGGATAAAGGATGCACCGGGCAGATGCAGGCCCATAAATTCCATCAACATCTGGTTGGTGTTGGCGGTGCCGTAAAAGGTGCAGGTTCCGGGGCTATGATACGAGGCCATTTCACAATCCATCAATTCGGCGCGGGTGACGTCGCCGGTGGTGAATTGGGTGCGGATTCTGGATTTCTCGTCGTTGGGCAGGCCGCTGGGCATTGGGCCGGCGGGGAGAAAAACCGCGGGCAGGTGACCAAAGGTTGCGGCGGCGATGACCAGACCGGGCACGATTTTATCGCAGACACCAAGGTAAAGGGCGGCATCAAACGTATTATGAGTGAGGCCGATGGCGGCGGACATGGCGATTATATCGCGCGAAAACAACGACAGCTCCATCCCGTATTCGCCTTGGGTAATGCCATCGCACATGGCGGGGACACCGCCTGCGACCTGTGCGGTGGCCCCGCGCGCGCGGGCGGCGGATTTGATGATGTCGGGAAAGCGGGCAAACGGCTGATGGGCCGATAGCATATCATTATAGGCGGTGATGATACCGATATTGGCGGCGCGCCCCTGTGCCAGTGTGTGTTGATCTTCCCCCATGGCGGCATAGGCGTGGGCCTGCCCCCCACAAGAGAGATGGGCGCGATTTGGTCCCTTTCGGGCGGCGGCGTGCATCCGTTCGAGATAGGCCGTGCGGCGTTCAGTCGAACGGGATTTGATGCGCCGGGTCACTTTTTCAACGATTGGGTTCATCAGGGATTGGCCTTTTACAACGGCGTAGAGCGCAGGGGTGTTTTGGTCGTAGCAGGTATGGTTGGCGCTAACAACGATATTGAATAGTATATTCAAGAGAGATTACGGTGATTCACAAATATTAAGGAAACTCTGAACAACATGGCTTTCGGCATGCGGAAGTTGTCGAGTGCCGCTCGGGTTCACGGCACCAGCCGTTTTGCGGCCGCTTTTGCGACTATTTTACCCCGCTCCCCTGATTTCAGGCAGACTCCGCCCTCAAGCATCTTCGCGCGAGGTAGAGGTTGGCGAGCGCCATAAGGCTGAATATCTGCGCCTCGTTTTTGGCCAGCCCGCGATAGCGCACCTTGCGATAGCCGA
>JAUZRV010000043.1 GCA_030950105.1 Rhodobacterales bacterium
AACGATCTATATCACCAATATCGACGATGTGGATGATCTGACCCACGGGTTTACCCTTGGCAATCACGGTATCTGTTTCGAGGTTGCGCCTCAGGCGACCGCTTCGGTTACATTTACGGCGGATCGTCCCGGTGTGCACTGGTTCTATTGCCAATGGTTCTGTCATGCGCTCCACATGGAGATGCGTGGCCGGATGCTGGTTGAACCTGCATAATTCCATCAAGGAAGTTTCACATGTTACGCGCTCTTGTCCTACTGTTTGTCCTGACCTTTCCGGCCTTCGCCGGAGCGGAGGAACGGGCCGTGCCGGTCGGGCAAGACGCGCTGGTGAACGCAATAAAAACGGCACAGGCGGGGGATATCCTGCGCCTGTCCAAAGGCACCTATTACGGGCCGGTTACCATACTGGTTCCGCTGACACTGATCGGAAACGACACTGTGATTGACGGGCGCGGCATCGCGTCTGTGATCACCGTCAACGCCGAAAATGTTACTCTGCGCGGTCTTACGGTTATTGGATCGGGATCTAGCGGCGGCGGGCTTGATGCCGGTATCAAACTGACCAAAACCGCCCGTGGCGCCGTGGTCGAAGACAACCGCGTGTTGGGAAATCTGGTGGGAATTGATGTGCACGGGGCCAAAGATGCCCTTGTTGCACGCAATATCATCGAGGGTCGTCAGGATCGCCGAATGAACGCCCGTGGCAATGGCATCTACGTCTGGAACGCACCGGGTGTGCGGGTGATCGGCAATGATGTGCGCTGGGGCCGCGACGAAGTGTTTGTGAATACCTCGAAAAACAATGAATTTATCGGCAACCGGTTTCGCGACCTGCGGTTTGCCGTGCATTATATGTATGCCAATAATTCGGTGGTTGCGGGTAATATATCCGAAGGAAACCACCTTGGGTTTGCCATCATGTATTCCGATAACGTGCGTATCGAGGGTAATATGTCCACCGGCGACCGCGACCACGGCATCATGATGAACTACACCAACAAAAGCACAATTTCCGGCAACATCATCACCAGTGTCAAACATAAATGCGTCTTTATCTATAATGCCCATAAAAACGAATTTTCGGGTAACAGGTTTGAGGGCTGCGAAACCGGCATCCATTTTACCGCTGGTTCGGAACGCAACCAGATCATCGGCAACGCCTTTGTCGGCAATCGCACACAGGTAAAATATGTCGGGTCCAAATGGGTCAACTGGAGCGCGGACGGAGTTGGAAATTACTGGTCCGATCACAGTGCCTTTGATCTGGATGGCGACGGCATTGCCGACAGTGCCTATCGCCCAAACGATATTATGGACCATGTTTTATGGACCCAACCGGCCGCCAAAGCATTGCTTGGCTCGCCCGCAGTGCAACTTATCCGCTGGTCGCAATCGGCCTTTCCCGCGATGCTCCCTGGCGGGGTCATTGACCGCGCGCCGTTGATGGAGCCGATCTATCCTGAAATTCCTGTTTGGAAAGAAATCCAATGACAACTTTGCAAATTCACAATGTTGGCAAAACCTATGGTGACCTTGAAACCGTGTGCGACGTCAATCTGACCATCGAGGCAGGTGAACGCGTGGCCCTTTTGGGGCATAACGGAGCGGGGAAAACCACTTTGATGCGGATGATCCTTGGCCTGACGCCGGTATCGTC
Organism: Rhodobacterales bacterium; assembly: GCA_030950105.1. Taxonomy (GTDB): domain Bacteria; phylum Pseudomonadota; class Alphaproteobacteria; order Rhodobacterales; family Rhodobacteraceae; genus JAUZRV01. The sequence continues at coordinate 1,658 of JAUZRV010000043.1, forward strand.
CGGCACAATTAAGGTTCTGGGACGCGCCCCCGGATCACGTGCTGCGCGCAAATCAATCGGGTTTTTGCCCGAAAGCGTGGCCTTTCACGGGGCGTTGACCGGTCGCGAACAATTGCGCCATTTTGCAAGATTGAAATCGGTGTCGCGGGCAGGGGCCGATGATTTGCTGGATCGGGTCGGATTGAGCGCCGCCGCCGACCGCAAAATCAGGACCTATTCCAAGGGGATGCGCCAACGGATCGGCCTTGCGCAGGCGCTCCTTGGCAAACCGAAACTTGCGCTGCTCGATGAACCGACAAGCGGTCTTGATCCGATATCACGGCATGAATTCTATGATATTGTTGATGATTTGGCGGCGGGCGGCACCGCAATATTGTTGTCGTCCCATGCATTGACCGAACTGGAAACCCGCACCGATCGTATCGCCATCATGAGCAAG
>JAUZRV010000044.1 GCA_030950105.1 Rhodobacterales bacterium
CAAAACGCCGCCGTCAACCCGGCCGATCCAGTGCGCCGGAAGGAAATACCCGGAGTCTGATGAATAATTCGGGCTAGGCCGTATTCCCGCAATTGGTGCGCATAGCGTCCGTATCCGCGAGGAATTTGGCACGTAAAAAGCGGTGGAGAATTTTCCCCACCGCCAATAGTGTTTTAGGCTTCCAAGGCGGCGTTGAGATTACTTTCAACTTTCTCAAGGAAGCCAATTGTGGTCAGCCATTTTTGCTCCGGTCCCACCAAAAGCGCGAGATCTTTGGTCATGTGGCCGCTTTCAACGGTTTCCACGATCACCCGTTCAAGGGTCTCGGCAAAGTTTTTCAGCTTGGCGTTGTTGTCGAGTTTGGCACGGTGCAGCAAGCCGCCGGTCCAGGCAAAAATCGAGGCGATTGAATTGGTGGATGTGGCCTCGCCTTTCTGGTGCTGGCGATAATGGCGGGTCACGGTGCCATGCGCCGCTTCGGCCTCAACAATTTTGCCGTCTGGCGTCATCAACTGCGAGGTCATCAGACCCAAAGAGCCAAAGCCCTGTGCCACAGTATCGGATTGCACATCGCCATCGTAGTTTTTGCAAGCCCAGACGAAACCGCCCGACCACTTCATGGCTGCGGCCACCATATCATCAATCAAACGGTGCTCGTATGTGATGCCGGCGTCTTTGAATTTGCCTTCGAATTCGGCTTCGAAAACTTCGGCAAACAGGTCTTTGAAACGGCCATCATAGGCCTTGAGAATGGTGTTTTTGGTCGACAGATACACCGGCCAACCCATTTTGAGGCCGTAATTCATCGAGGCGCGGGCGAAATCAATGATGGAATTGTCGAGGTTATACATGCCCATCGCGACACCGGCAGACGGGGCATCAAAAATGTCGCGCTCAATCACGCTACCATCTTCGCCGACGAATTTCATGGTCAGTTTGCCCTTGCCGGGAAACAGAAAATCGGTGGCTTTATATTGGTCGCCAAACGCGTGACGGCCGATCACAATCGGTTGGGTCCAACCGGGCACAAGGCGCGGCACGTTTTTACAGATGATCGGGGCGCGGAAAATCGTGCCGCCGAGAATATTACGAATGGTGCCATTTGGCGAACGCCACATTTCCTTGAGGCCGAATTCTTCAACGCGCTGTTCATCGGGCGTAATCGTCGCGCATTTAACGCCAACACCGATTTCCTTGATCTTTTCAGCGGCATCAATGGTGATCTGGTCATTGGTGTCATCGCGCACTTCCACCGCGAGATCGTAATATAGCAGGTCGATATCGAGATAGGGCAGGATCAGTTTTTGTTTGATGAAATCCCAAATGATGCGGGTCATTTCGTCGCCGTCAAGTTCTACAACGGGGTTTTCTACCTTGATCTTGGTCACAGGGGCATTCCTTTTCATCGGGAAGTTATATGGGTCGTTAATGTC
>JAUZRV010000045.1 GCA_030950105.1 Rhodobacterales bacterium
CGTTGCCGCAGATTGGCCAAAGATTGGGAGAAATCAATCGAGAGTTCAAAGGCATGGATACTCATCGCCCACATTCGAACTCTCACAAGGAGGATCGCAAAGCACTGACATCAATCATAAAGTATTGAATCAGCCTCTAAGCAATCTGGCGCCGTTCGTTTCTACAACGATGTTTTCCTCGTGCACCATGACCCGACCAGCGCCATAGCTAAGCGATGGTTCCAGCGTGAGGACCATATTTTCCTGTATAATTGTATCATCAAAGGCCGCAAGAGACGGCCATTCGGTCAATTGCATCCCCAGCCCATGACCAAGTCGCCCAACGTTGCCGCCGCGATTATCCATCGGCGCGATGACATCCTGCATGGTTTGGAACAGATCACGGCAGGTCATGCCGGGGCGCACGGCCTCAATTCCGGTCTGCGTGGCGCGCCACAGAACATCATAGGCCCTGCGTGACACATCATCCGCCTGTCCAACGGCAAAATTACGATCGAAATCGCAGAAATATCCATCCCATGTTGCGCCGGTGTCCAACATGAAAATATCCCCTGTGGCCAGCGGTCGTTTTGTCGGCGGCGAGATCACATCGTGATAACCGCCCTGTTCGGCGCCCCCGACCAAATAGGGGACATCATCAGCGCCCTGCAACAGGGCCTCGCGCCGAAAACACCGGAACAGATCTTCGAAAGGTTGGCCCGCGTGTGCCATGTTGGGCACTTCGGAAAACACGTGCGTTCCGATTGCGCAGATATGCGAGATTTTTGCAATCTCGGCCTTGGATTTGAGCATGCGCAGGCTGCGGATCAGGCCGGTCGCATCCGCCACTTTTACCCCTGAAAGCCCATTCATCAAGCGTTCGTAATCGCCAAGCGGCATCCGCAAGGAGGTCTCGTGCCCCTTCATGAGACCGATGGTATCGCCGCGAACTGCCAGCGGTTGCAGAAGATCGGTTAGCAGGCTTAGGCCATCGTCATCCGGTGCCGGCGCGCCCCATGTGCGGATATCGTCAACCCAGGTGTGGCGCATCAGGTCGGCCCCGATTTCGGGGATCACGGCCACGGGTTTGCCCGCCGAAGGTATGAATAAAAACCACGGTCGTGTCGGACTTTGCCAAAACAGAGTGTGAAAGCCGCTAAAGTAACGGACTTCCGGTTCGCTCATCAATAACAGGCCGGAAAGGCCCTGTTCTGCCATAAGGATCTGTGCCTGTTGGGTGCGGGCGGCAAACTCCGCCTCGGAAAATCCGCGCGCGGGGGCATCAGGCACCGTCAGATCCTTTCATGATTGCGGCAAAAATGGCCGCGTCGGTGACCCCTTCAGAGCCGATGAGGAGGACACGGGATGACGCGTCCAATCCCAGAGTGCCCCATAATGTGTCACACTGGCGTGCGGCGATCAGTGCGGCCAAACCGGCGACGGCGCTTTCCCCTGCTTCGATCACCGGATCACCAAGCGTGGCATTTGCCAGCAGGCGTATGGTCGGCGCGATTATGCTGTCGGGGATGGTTACGAAGTCGGTCGTTTGTTCCGCCAGTATTTCCCACGCCATGCCCGACGGTTCTCCGCATGATAGACCGGCCATGATGGTTTCTTTGGCGATGGCAACGGTGGTTGCTTTGCCAAATCGCGCGCTTTCAAAGAGACAAGCGGCGCGGTCAGGTTCAACAACGACGACACGGGGGGCATCGGGACCATAGGTCTGGCGCAAACCTGCCGCGATAGAGGCGGCAAGACCACCAACTCCGCCTTGCAGGAAAACATGGGTTGGAGGGCGCTTTAACACTGTGCAGATCTCGCGGGTCAGGACGCCATATCCGGCCATGACATCGCGCGGTGGGGCGCTATAGCCCGGCCATGAAGTGTCTGATAGGACGAACCACCCGTTTGTCGCGGCTTCGGTTTTGGCCAGACGCACCGACGCATCATAATCGCCCGATATCCGGATAACGTCGGCCCCTAGCCCGAATTATTCATGAAGCGGCGTAAATCGTTTGACGGGCGTAGATCAAGCTGTTGAAATGGCGTATGATTTTGGTGTTGAACAAGATCATTCACCTCCAGCAGAAAATCCAACCCACCATGAATGACGATACGC
>JAUZRV010000046.1 GCA_030950105.1 Rhodobacterales bacterium
TTGATTCATAGAGATCGCGCGCAATTCCGGCGGGCGGGGCATAGCGCGCGTGCATCGCCTCGTTGTGGTATTTGCGGTTCATCGCGAGGGCATCGGCGGTGCCACGCGCCAATAGAACCTCGTCGCGGGTCATCCGGCGCGAAATTTGCGGCAGGCGCATCGCCTCACCGGACAGGCCCGAGGGATCGACCGAATAACTGACCGTGAGGTCGGGATCGTCGGCCATCACCCGCGTCGCCTCGGCGAGGGCCTTTTTGAACGGATCGGCGGGGTTGTCGGATGGTTTGTTCATGTCGCGCTCGTTTTCTGGGTCTGCTTTGCGGCCATTAATGACGGGCCAAAAAAGGGCAGAACCGTCATTTGAATTACCCCATGCTTACGCTTGCGGCGCTTTCGGGCAGTTCTTCGTCAAACAGGCGTTGATAGAATTCGGCCACGGTTTGGCGTTCGAGTTCATCACATTTGTTGAGGAATGACAGACGGAAGGCATAGCCGACATTGCGGAAAATCTCGGCGTTCTGGGCCCATGTGATCACGGTGCGCGGCGACATCACGGTGGACAGATCGCCGTTCATGAACGCGGTGCGGGTGAGATCGGCAAGGGTGACCATCTGTTTGACGGTCTTGCGGCCGGATTCATTGTTGTAATGCGGGTTTTTGCCCAACACGATCTGGGTTTCGGCATCAATCGACAGGTAATTAAGCGTCGAAACCAGCGACCAACGGTCCATCTGGCCTTGGTTGATTTGTTGGGTGCCGTGATAAAGGCCGGTGGTGTCGCCCAAACCAACCGTATTCGACGTCGCGAAAATACGAAAAAACGGGTGCGGGGTGATCACTTTGTTCTGGTCAAGCAGGGTGAGTTTGCCGTCGGTTTCCAAAACCCGCTGAATCACGAACATAACATCGGCGCGGCCGGCATCGTATTCGTCAAACACGATGGCGGCGGGATTGCGCAGCGCCCATGGCAGGATACCTTCGTGAAATTCGGTGACCTGTTTGCCATCGACCAATTTAATCGCATCCTTGCCGATCAAATCAATCCGGCTGATGTGGCTATCAAGGTTCACCCGCACGGTCGGCCAATTCAATTGCGCGGCGACCTGTTCGATGTGGGTGGATTTGCCCGTGCCGTGATACCCTTGGATCAACACGCGGCGATTATGCGAAAAACCGGCGAGAATGGCCAAGGTGGTATCGGCGTCAAATTTATAGGTCGGGTCGATATCCGGCACCCGTTCGGTGCGATTTTCAAAGCCTTTGACAACCATATCGGTATCAATGCCAAACACCTCGCGCACGTTGATGTCACGGGTCGGTTTTGCGTCTATGTCGATCATTGTGTCGGCCATGGTTTGGTGCCCCTTTTTCGCGGTCGTTTTGGCATATCTATTTCTCGGGAATTGGTGCCTGAAATTATGGGCAAGGGCAAGGGGGGAGAAGGCGGATTTCGCTCTATTATCTTGGCGGCGTTTTGACTGCGGTTTGCGGTTGTAACATTATTCGCGCGAATGTGCGTTATGTTTAATTGATAGCAGGCGCGAGATAGCCCAGATAACAGGTCAAAGGAGAACGCATATGAATCGTCGAACTTTACTAGGCACCGGACTTGCGGCTACATCTGTTTTGGCATTTGGAACAATAAAGGGGTCGGCCGTGGGCACATTTGAAATTACCCGTAGCGACGCGGATTGGCGCGCGATGTTAAGCGGGATCGAATTTAAGGTCATGCGCAAAGCGGGCACTGAACGGGCCGGGTCTTCGCCATTGGACAAAAACTATGCGGCGGGCACCTATACCTGTCGCGGCTGTGATTTGCCGGTCTATTCGAGCGAGGCCAAATTTGACAGCGGCACCGGATGGCCAAGTTTCTTCAAATCCTTGCCAAACGCGGTTGGGACCAAACAGGACCGGAGCCTGTTTTCAGTGCGCACAGAAGTGCATTGCCGCCGCTGTGGCAGCCATTTCGGACATATTTTTGATGATGGACCGCGCCCAACCGGCAAACGGCATTGTTTGAACGGGGTATCGTTGAAATTCATTCCGGCCTAAATTGTTGGCTTTGAAAAATCGAAAAGGCGGGCCTGTTGCGACAGACCCGCCTTTCTTATTTGGTTTTCGCGTCGATTTGACAGGCTTATTTTGCGCCCGCGAATTTTAGCATTTTGGTCAACGGGCAAAATCCGGTGATACCTGATTGTGCCAGATTGATGCCGACAAAGGCCGTGAACCAGAGCCAGCTCACCGGGGCCATGTTGATTTGGCCGCTGAAATGGGCCAGCGCCAAAGAGGCGAGAATGAAAAGACCGGCGAGAGTCATGGTAAGACGTTGTGCGCTCATGTGTGGGTTTCCTTTTTGACAGGTGGCCGTTGCCACATTTATTCAATGGTATGCGTTTCGGTTTTGCGCAAAGCAATAGGTGCCGACAGTGTTGTCGACTGTGTTGCCGACATCATACCTAAATATTCGAATTTTACAATGTAATTGCAATTTTGCCGCGAGGAACGCCGTAACTATTTGAAATTACGGCTGCCTTTGAGTTGATCCCACGCCCACACGACCTCTTGCAACTGTTCTTCTTGCGACCGGTCCCCGCCATTAAGATCGGGGTGCAGCACTTTGATCAGCTTCTTGTAGGACTTGCGAATTTCGGCTTTGTCCCAGTGATCGCGTGCCTCGAGAACCTCGATCGCGCGGCGTTCGGTGGCGGGCAGGCGGCGCGCGCCCATGGTGCCTTTGCCCTTGTTTTGCGTGGCATTGGCGCCCAGAACCTGATGCGGATCTTCAATGCCAAGGCGCGCCCATGCGCGGGCTTCGGGGTCGCCCATGGGTTTGGTTTCGCGTTCCCAGACCTTGTCTTTGGTGGCTTGCGCGTTCATTTCGGCTTCGGTTTGATTGTGGAAAAAGTTCCATTTCAAATTGTATTCGCGAATGTGGTCTTTGCAAAACCACACAAATTCGTCGAGAATATCGGGCGCTTTGGGGGCGCGGTATTTGCCGGCCTCGGTGCATCCGTCGTGTTCGCAGGTGCGCGTCGAAGTGGCGGATTCACCGGACATGCCACGGCGGCCACGGGGCTTGTTCTTTTTGGCCGTGGATACGGACATATCAAAACCAAATGGGTCCGGTCGCGTCATAGTGAATACCTTTCTTCGAGCACCTGTTCATCTCGGATTAGGGAGCATAGACTATCTGGGACCAGATTGAAGGGGGCAGGGGCAAAAAAATGCAAAAATCGGAAGAAATTAAAAATGCGCTGATGGCGGCGTTTGCGGTGGACCATCTCGAGGTGATCAACGAGAGCGCGCAACACGCCGGCCACGCGGGCCATGACGGCAGCGGCGAGAGTCATTTCAAGGTGGTGATCAAAGCGCCGGAATTCGCCGCGATGGGCCGGTTGGCACGACACCGCGCGATCCATGCCGCTTTAGGGGCGGATTTGATTGCGCAAATCCATGCGCTGTCGTTAGATGTCGAAGGCTGATTTCAGGCGCGCACGGTCGGCATCAATCTCTGTTTCAGGATAGGATTGCTCGGATGAAGTGGCGACTGCGGTAATGGCGGGATCTATGGAAGGTTGCGGATCGGGCCGTGATTCCGTTGCGGTTCGCGCGGTTTCTGCCTCGGCAATCTGGTCTTGCACAGGGCGCGAAAATACCAGCACATTATGATAGGCGGTCGAGTGGCTGGCGAGACCGGAACGGGTTTCGCAGGGCAGGGTTTCGGCGCGCAAATAGGACCAGCCATCGGTGCCAAGGTCATTCATTATCTGTTCAAGCGCATAGGCAAAACGGGCGTCAGGGGTTTTGACACCTTTGGATTTGACGCCTTTTTTGGGGGCGGGAACGACTTTGTATTCAAGGTGTGACATGCGCAAATTCCTGTAACAATTCGCGTGTCTATAGCAGGCGCGATGCGGCGCGTAAACGGTGGGCCCGGGCGAATTTCCACGTATGGTTCACGTATGGTTCGCGTGCATACGTTGGTATGTATACCGCGTGCCCCAACAGGCCCGCCCAAGATTTCACAGAGGCGTGGCGCCGGTCAGAGTCAAAGTTTAGCCGTTCAGTTTTCGGGCGACAATCTGGTTGACCGCTTTGGGGTTGGCTTTGCCGCCCGTCGCCTTCATTACTTGCCCGACGAACCAGCCGGCGAGTTTTGGATTGGCGCGCGCCTTTTCGACCTGTGCGGGGTTGGCGGCGATGATTTCATCAACGGCGGCCTCGATGGCGCCGGTATCGGTGACTTGTTTCATGCCGCGGTCTTCAACGATTTGGGCGGGGTCGCCGCCATCGGTATAGACGATTTCGAACAGGTCTTTGGCGATTTTGCCGCTAATGGCGTCCGAGGTAATCAGGTCAATAATGCCGCCGAGTTGCGCGGGCGAAACCGGCGAGGCGGAGATATCATGGCCTTCTTTCTTGAGGCGGCCAAACAATTCGTTGATCACCCAGTTGGCGGTGATTTTACCGTCACGGCCTGTCGCGGTTTCTTCAAAGAAACGGGCCGATTCCACGTCGGCGGTGAGCACCGAGGCGTCATAATCCGACAGTTTGAAGTCGTTGATAAAGCGCGCTTTTTTGGCGTCTGGAAGTTCGGGCAGGGTGGCGGCGATATCGTCGACCCATGATTGTTCGATTTCAAGCGGCAACAGATCGGGATCGGGGAAATAGCGGTAATCATGCGCTTCTTCCTTGGAGCGCATGGAACGGGTTTCGCCTTTGTCGGGATCGTAGAGGCGGGTTTCCTGCACGACTTCACCGCCGCCCTCGACTAGGGCGATCTGGCGGCGGGCCTCGACTTCGATGGCGGCCTGAATGAAGCGCATCGAGTTCATGTTTTTAATCTCGCAGCGGGTGCCGAGATGCGAGAAATCCTGGGTTTCCTGATATTTTTCGTATTGGCCAACGCGGCAGATCGAAACGTTGACATCGGCCCTCATTGAACCGTTTTGCATGTTGCCATCACAGGTGCCAAGGTAACGCACGATCTGGCGCAGTTTGGTGAAAAATGCGGCGGCTTCTTCGGGCGAGCGGATATCGGGGCGCGACACGATTTCCATCAAGGCCACGCCGGTGCGGTTGAGATCGACGAACGACATGTTGGGGTCCATGTCGTGAATGGATTTGCCGGCGTCCTGTTCAAGGTGGATGCGTTCAATACGCACGATGCGCGCCAAACCGTTGCCAAGTTCCACGAGGACTTCGCCTTCGCCCACAATCGGGTGGTAAAGTTGCGAAATCTGATACCCTTGGGGCAGGTCGGGGTAGAAATAGTTCTTGCGGTCAAAGGCGGAATTGAGGTTGATTTTCGCCTTGAGGCCAAGACCGGTGCGCACGGCCTGTTCCACGCAAAATTCGTTGATCACCGGCAACATGCCGGGCATGGCGGAATCAACAAAGGCGACGTTGGAATTGGGTTCGGCACCGAATGTGGTCGAGGCACCCGAGAATAATTTGGCGTTGGATTGCACCTGTGCGTGGACCTCTAGGCCGATCACCAGTTCCCAGTCGTGTTTTGCCCCCGATATTACGCGGGGTTTTGGGGTGTCATAGGCGAGATCAAGCATGGGATACGTCCTTTTTGCGGCTTCTGGCCGTTTTAGGACAGGGGAATGGAAGGGGCAAGGGGGCGTATTGCAATCTGGGGAAACTGCCCTTGTGCCGTCTCTTTAAATTGCCGCTGTACGCGGGGTGATTTCGCGGCGGATTTCTTCGCCGATTTTATGGCGCGCCTGTTCAAGATCATGGTCAAGTTGCAGGTGTGACCAGAAATTGGGCGCGGTGGAAAAATAGCGGGCCAGACGCAGGGAAAGTTCAACGTCAACAGCGGTTTCACCATCTACCAGGTCTTTGACAGTGCCTGCGAGGATGCAGATTCGCGCGGCGAGATCGGATTGGGAAATACCGAGGGGTTGCAGGTATTCATCGTTTAGGATGTGACCGGGAGGCGGGCATTGAAACACGGGTTCGGCCGGTTTTGCGGGCTTTTCGGGCGGGATGATCTGGACCTCGGTGGGGAAACCGGCGGCTTTCCATGCGTCCATGCCACCGGTGAGGTGGATGGCGCCGGGATGCCCCTCGGAGAGCAGCATTTTGCCGGCGGCTTCGCTGCGTTTTCCAATGGCGCAATGCAGCACGATTTTCTTGCCGGGAATGACCGGAAACAGTTCGGGATCAAACGATGACATTGGCAAAAGCAGGGCACCGGCGATGTGTTCGCGCTCGAACTCAGACGTTTCGCGCACGTCGACCAGCAGGATTTCATTGCGGTCATACCATTCTTTGACAGTTGCGGCGTCGGCGTGTTGCACCAAATTGCTAGAGGTGGCTTTTACGGATTTCAAACGGGTCTGGGTCATTTCGGTGCCTCGCATGTTGCGCTGTTGTGAGGCAGAGTTAGGCGTTGTTTTATGGGGGTTCAACGTTTTGGGGACGGATTGACGCGCAATAAGTCATCGGTTGCGCCCAAGCGGAAAAACCGAGAATGGGCGTTCTTTAAAGACCGGATTTACAGGGAAATAATTCGCGGGTGTCTTGCGGTGGTCAAGAGGTCAGGCGGTTTTTAGGGCCGGCGCCGCAACACCCGCAGACCATGCGCGCGCGGCATCCCCAAAGGCACCAAACAGCGCGCGCGATACCGGATCATTGGCGGCGTTCCATTCGGGATGCCATTGCACCGAGAGGGCGAACCCTTTGGCATCTTTGATATATATCGCCTCTGGCGTGCCATCGGGGGCGCGCCCGTCGATCACCACACGCGGGCCGGGTTGGCAGATGCCCTGACCATGCAGGGTGTTGGTCATCACGTCGGCTTTGCCAAAAAGCGCCGCAAACGGGCCGTCTTCGTTGAGGTGAACACAATGGCGCAGGGCGAATTTTTCTTCCAACGTGCCATCGGGCGGCATGCGGTGATTGTCGCGGCCCGCAAGATCGCGGATTTCGGGATGCAGCGTGCCGCCCATCGCCACATTCACCTCCTGGAAACCCCGGCAGATGCCGAAAAACGGTTGCCCACGATCAACACAAGCGCGCACCAGCGGCAAGGTTATGGCATCGCGACAACGGTTGAATTTGCCATGCGCCTCGGTTTCTTCTTCGCCATAATTTTCGGGGTGCACATTGGGACCGCCGCCTGTGAGGATAAAACCGTCAAAGGTATCAAGCAATTCATCCACCGAGAGATAGTCGGGATCGGACGGGATCAGCAGGGGCATACAGTCGGACACCTGTGAAACAGCGCAGATATTGGAGACGCCGCCGCCCTGCACCGGATAACTGTCGTCGATGAGAAACGGATTACCGATAATGCCAACGAGGGGGCGTTTCATATGGATACCTGTGTGTTGAATGTGGAGGGATTATATATAGGGTCGCGTTAAGAAACCAGCCTAAGAGTTATAGAGAGAGCAAAACGTGAATGATCAAGCTGTGACAGATCAATGTGCCGATAGCTGTGGCTGGGTGGCAAATGCCGGGGAATACCGTGAATTTGCGGCGCTAAAGGGGGCACAACGTGCCGATTGGGTGGTGATCGGTGGTGGATTTACCGGATTGGCCGCTGCCCGCCGGATTGCGCAGATGGCGCCAGCGGCGCGGGTGGTGTTGGTGGATGGCAAGCGCATCGGGCAGGGCGCATCGGGGCGCAATTCGGGGTTTGTCGTGGCCCATTCGACGCCGGACGCGGGGCATTTTGCCAATGCGCGCGCACGGGCGGATTATAATGCGCTAAATGCGCTTAACCGCGACGGGGTTTCCGCGCTCAAAGGGTTGGTCACGGCGCAGGGGATTGAATGTCAGTGGGAAGACACCGGCACCACCTATGCGGTGGCGGGGCAACAGCATTTTGACCGGATTACGCAATATGCAGCGGGGTATGACGAGATCGGCGTGAAGACGCGGGTTTTGGAAGCGGCGGATTTGGCGGCGCGGCTTGGCACGGCGTTTTACGGGCATGGATTAGAGGTGCGCGGAGGGGCGTTGGTGCAACCGGCGATGTTGGCCAAAGGGTTGGCCGAATGTTTGCCGCCTTCGGTGGAGGTGTTTGAAAATACCCGCGTTTTGGGCGTGGATGTTGAGGATGGCATGGGCGTGGTGCGCTGCGTCGGGGCGGTGGTGCGTGCGCCGCGTGTCGTGGTGGCGGTGAACGGGTTTCTGGAACGGTTGGGCCTGTTGCCGCGACGGGTGTTTCCATTGGCATTAACCGCGAGTTTAACCCGCGTTTTGAACGCGCGCGAGCAGGCGCAAATGGCGGATGTCGAATCGTGGGGCGTGTTGTCGCCGCTGTCCTTCGGGGCGACGTTGCGGTGGACCAAAGACCGGCGGATTATGATCCGCAATACGGCGGAATATGCGCCCTCTGGGATTGGTGTTGATGTTCTGAAACGGCGGCGTACGGTGCATTTGACAGGTTTGTCGCGGCGGTTTCCATGGCTTGGGAAAGATGCGATTGAACACACGTGGTCGGGGAACCTCGGGATTAGCCGGAATTCGAAACCTGTATTTGAAGCCATTGATAATACAATATTTATTGCCGGATGTTACAATGCATCCGGCGTGGCGCGCGGGACCAGCATGGGGCGATTTATCGTCGATATGGCGTTGCGCGAACCATCGGATTTGTTGGATCGGCTGCGCGCGATCACACCTGCAACGCGCATCCCGCCACGGCCATTTTTTGATGTCGGCGTGCGGGCGCGTTTGGCAATGGAGCGTTGGCAGGGGCGCGGCGAAGGGTAGGCGTGTTGACCGTCTAAAGCCTTTTGCATTTTTTCTGAATCAGGGAAAATGTAAAAGGCCCACATCCCCTCAATGGTGTGGGCGTTTTCCATCCAATCTGTGCCTCAAATTAAATGTAAAACGCTTTAATCGACCTCCATCGGCAGGGATCTGTCGTTGGCCCATTCGCTCATCGAGGCATCATAGACGGTGATGTTTTTATAGCCGAGTTGATGCAGCAGGAACGCATCCATCGTGGCCGCGATGCCGCCGCCGCAATAGAGGATAATGCGTTTCAAAGGGTCGGCACCGACGGATGTAAATGTGTCGGCAGCGACTTGTGCGGTGGGCAGGGTTTGATCGGCGTTAAGGATGTCGGAGGCGGGGACGTTCACGCTTCCTGCAATGCGGCCAGCGCGGCCATAACGGGGATCTTTGCCCGCGTGCAGATCGGGTGACAGGGCGTTGATGGTGCAGCATTGCGGATTGCCGATGGCGTCGGCCACGCCGTTTTTGTCGGTGAAGACATCGGCGCGGGCGTGCAGGGTGATATTTCCGGCAGGAACGGGCGTGGCGGTGTCAGTGTTGGTGTCAGAAACCGGATGGCCCTCGGCCTGCCACTTGTCCCACCCCCCGTCGAGAATGGCAACATTGTCAAAACCGATAGCGCGCAACATCCACCAGACGCGGGTGGCCCATTGCGGGGTGGTGCGACTGTAGAGGATCACCCGGTGGCTATCGTCGATACCGGCGCTGGCAAAGGCATCGGCAAGGACAGGCAACGGCGGCATGGTAAAGCCAAAGGGGCTGTTTCGAAGCGAGAGATCGCGTTGAATGTCAAGGAAACCCGCGCCCGGGATATGGCCGGTTTCAAAACCCGCGCGCCCCGAGATGATGTTGTAAATCCGTTTGGGATCATCGGACGCTTCGAGCAGGGTCGTGCAGTCGAATATCCGCAAATTCGGAGTGTCGAGATGATCGGCAAGCCAGTCGGTGGTGACGATGGCATCGGGGAATTTATAGGCTGTCATATCGCGTTTCCAGTTTTTTATGGCCATGCCAGAGCAGATACCACAACGCCGCATGCGGTGCTGTGGCAGGTTATGGAAAGCCCCTGTCAGGCCTGTGACTTTAGCTCCAACCGGCGGGCATGCAAGACAGGTTCGGTATAGCCCGAGGGCTGTTCGCGGCCTTTGAACACCAGATCACAGGCGGCTTGAAAGGCGATGCCGTCGAAATCCGGGGCCATCGGGCGATAGGCGGGATCGGCGGCGTTTTGGCCATCAACGACCAAGGCCATTTTGCGCATGGTGGCCATGACCGTGTCTTGGCTGACGATGCCGTGGTGCAACCAGTTGGCCAATGCTTGCGACGAAATCCGGCAGGTGGCGCGGTCTTCCATCAGGCCGACATCGTGGATATCGGGCACTTTGGAACAGCCGATACCGGCGTCGATCCAGCGCACCACATAGCCAAGGATGCCCTGGGCGTTGTTTTCGACATCCATGCGGATTTCTTCGGCGGTCAGGGTGCGCGCGCCGAGCAATGGAATAGTAAGCAGATCGGCCAATGGCGCGCGCATACCAACCGAATTGATCTCGGCCTGAAGCGCGAAAACATCCACCTTATGGTAATGGGTTGCGTGTAGCGTGGCGGCCGTGGGCGATGGCACCCAGGCGCAATTTGCACCTGTCAGTGGATGATCGATCTTGGCCTCCAGCATCCCGGCCATCCGATCCGGCATTGCCCACATCCCTTTGCCGATCTGGGCGCGCCCCGACAACCCGCACGCGAGGCCGATATCGACATTGCGATCCTCGTAGGCATTGATCCACGGGGTGCGCTTCATCTCGCCTTTGGGGATGAAGGGGCCGGCCTCCATGCTTGTGTGGATCTCGTCGCCGGTGCGATCAAGGAACCCGGTGTTGATAAAGGCAACGCGTGATTTGGCGGCGCGGATACAGGCCTTGAGATTGGCGCTGGTGCGGCGTTCTTCGTCCATGATGCCGATTTTGACGGTGTTGGCGGGCAGGCCGAGGATGTGTTCGACGCGGGTGAATATTTCATCGGCAAACGCGACCTCGTCGGGGCCGTGCATTTTGGGTTTGACCACATAGACGCTGCCGTGGACAGAATTTCCGCCGGTTTTTTGCAAGTCGTGCAGGGCGATTGCAACCGTGGTGAGCGCGTCCATCAGGCCTTCGAAAATCTCGCGGCCAGCGCTGTCGAGAACCGCCGGATTGGTCATCAAATGCCCGACATTTCGCACCAGCATCAAAGAGCGGCCCTTGAGGGTCAGCGCGCCGCCATCAGGCGCGGTGAAGGTGAGGTCGTCGTGCAGGCGGCGGGTGGTGGTTTTGGTGCCTTTGGTGATGTCGGCGCTAAGGTCGCCGCGCATTAGGCCAAGCCAGTTTTGATAGGCCAGAACCTTGTCTTGGGCATCAACGCAGGCCACGGAATCTTCGCAATCCATGATGGTCGAGAGCGCCGATTCCAGATGGATATCGCAAATGCCGGCACTGTCGGACGCGCCGATTTCAATGGCGCGGTTTACATTGATTATGATGTGTAACCCGTTGTTTATCAACACGATATCTGTGGCCACGTCGGCGGGACCATTGAAGCCTGCGAATTGGGCGGGCATGGCGAGCGGGGTGTCGCCAGCGCGCAAATTTCCGTCGACGACCGAGAGCGGTCCAACCCCCGCCCAAGAACGGCCTTGCAAGGGCACGGCATCGTCAAGAAATGCGCGCCCCCATGTGATGACGCGGGCACCACGGGCGGGATCGTAGGATTTGACGGCGGGCAAATCACCCATCGCATCGGTGCCGTATAGCGCATCATAAAGCGACCCCCAGCGGGCATTTGCGGCGTTCAGGGCAAAGCGCGCGTTGGTGATCGGCACCACAAGTTGCGGCCCGGCGATTTTGGCGATTTCAGGGTCGACATTTTGGGTGTCTATTTCAAAATCAGGACCTTGGGGCACCAGATATCCGATGTCTTGCAGAAACGCGGCGTAGGAGGTTTCGTCGTGGGCGGCATTGGTCCCGTCGGTTTTGTGATCAATGTGCCATTGGTCGATTTGTTGTTGCAATTCTTCGCGGCGGTCAAGCAAGGCACGGTTTTTCGGGCCAAGATCATTAACCAGTTCGGCAAGGCCATCCCAGAAGCAGTCGGGGGAAATGCCAGTGCCGGGAAGGGCGGTATTCTCGATAAAATCCACATAGTTTGGGTCGATTTGTAGTCCGGATTTGTCGAGTCTTCTGGTCATTGGGTCGCCTTTGTATACCGTTGCATCCCGTATCCGATAGAATGAATTTCTGCCTGTGGCAATATGTCAAACCCTTCACATTTGTATCACGCAGGAAAAACCTATGAAACGCGGGGTTTTCGTGGGCGGGGCGCATCCGGGCCTTGCGCGGGGGCGTGCATGCGCTACACATTGGCCGAGTTTTTCAGGAGAATCCGATGCAAGACAGTGCCCCGCAAGCCGAATCCCATAGTCAGCCCGAAACGATTTATCTACGTGATTACATGCCGTTCGGGTTCGATTTAACGTCGGTTGAATTGACGTTTCGCCTGTCGCCGGATGCAACGCGGGTGATGTCGCGGATTGAATTTGTGCCCAAACCGGATGCGGTGGACCGGCGGTTTTTTCTGCATGGCGAGCAGCTGAAATTGATCAGTGCAACGATTGACGGGGTCGCGGTTGACCCGGAGTTGAGCGATGCGGGCCTGACTTGCGCGGTGCCCGATGGGCCGTTTGTGTGGGAATCCGAGGTCGAGATCGCACCGGCCAGCAATACCGCCCTTGAGGGGCTCTATTTGAGCAGCGGCATGTATTGCACCCAATGCGAGGCCGAGGGGTTTCGCAAAATCACCTATTATCCCGACCGGCCCGATGTGATGAGCGTGTTCAGCGTGCGAATCGAGGGCGACGAGGCGGTGTTGTTGTCAAACGGCAATCCCGGCAATACGGGCGCGGGGTTTGCCGAATGGCATGATCCGTGGCCAAAACCGGCGTATCTGTTCGCGCTGGTGGCGGGGGATTTGCGCGCCCATTCCGACACATTCACCACCATGTCGGGCAAAGATATTGCGTTGAATATCTATGTGCGCCCCGACGATATTGATAAGTGCGAATTTGGTATGGGCGCGCTCAAACGATCAATGGTTTGGGATGAACAGGTCTATGGACGCGAATACGATCTTGATATTTTCAACATCGTGGCGGTGGATGATTTCAACATGGGGGCGATGGAAAACAAGGGCTTGAATGTGTTCAATTCGTCCTGTGTCCTGGCCTCGGTCGAAACCTCGACAGATGCCAATTTCGAACGCATCGAGGCAATTATTGCCCATGAATATTTCCACAACTGGACCGGCAACCGGATCACCTGTCGGGACTGGTTTCAACTGTGTTTGAAAGAGGGGTTAACGGTGTTTCGCGATAGCCAGTTCACCAGCGATATGCGCAGCGCGCCGGTGAAACGGATCGGCGATGTGATGGACCTGCGCGGGCGGCAATTTCGTGAAGACAGCGGGCCGCTTGCCCATGCGGTGCGCCCCGAGAGTTTTCAGGAAATCAACAACTTCTACACCGCGACGATTTATGAAAAAGGCGCGGAAGTGATCCGTATGCTCAAGGTTCTGGTTGGCGATGATGCGTATGCGCGCGCCGTTGATTTGTATTTTGAACGCCACGACGGGCAGGCCTGCACGATCGAGGATTGGTTGCAGGTGTTCGAGGATACAACCAAGCGTGATTTGACCCAGCTCAAGCGCTGGTATTCGGACGCTGGCACGCCGCGATTGACCGTTACGGATGAATTTAAGGACGGCAGGTATACCCTTCATTTCACACAAGAAACCGCGCCAACACCGGGGCAGGAGGACAAGCCGCCACGGGTGATACCGATTGCGGTTGGATTGTTGAATGACAATGGCGACGAGGAGGTTGAAACCACGGTTCTCGAGATGACGCAGGCAAGCCAGAGCTTTTCATTTGATGGATTAGCAACGCGGCCTATCCCCTCGATATTACGTGATTTTTCGGCTCCCGTTGTTCTTGTGAATGACGCCGGAACGGTGAACCACGCCTTTATGCTCGCCCATGACAGTGATCCGTTTAACAAGTGGGAAGCGGGCAATACGTTGGGGGTCGATGTGCGGGTGGATATGGTGGCGAACGGGGGCGCGCCGGACGCGGGTTATATCGTGGCATTGGCGCGGGTGGCGCGCGACGCGACGCTTGATCCGGCGTTTCGGGCGCTGGTGTTGCAGCCGCAATCGCACGAAGACATCGCCCAAGCCCTGTTTGAACGCGGGGTGACGCCGGACCCTGATAAAATCCACCGCGCGGGGAAAGATGTGGCCCGTGCGATTGCCGAAAATCTAGGGGCGCATGTGGGGGAAATTTATCGCGCGATGGAGGTTGACGGGCCCTATTCTCCGGACGCGGAAAGTGCGGGAAAACGGGCGTTGCAGCAGCGGATGTTGACCTATCTGACGATGCTGGACGGCGGGGTGGCGGCGCGGGCGCAATATGCGAGTGCCGACAATATGACCCAACAAAATGCGGCGCTGACGCGGTTATTGGCCGAAGGGTTGGGGGCGGATGAAAACAAAGCGTTTTATGCGCAATGGAAAGACGACCGTTTGGTGATGGACAAATGGTTTGCCGCGCAAGTGGCCTTTGCGACGCCGGAACGGGCGGTGGATGTGGCGCGTGACATGACCGGACATGCCGATTTTGACATGAAAAACCCCAACCGTTTCCGCGCGGTATTTGGCGCGTTGGGGGGGCATCATGCCGGATTTCACCGCGCCGACGGGGGCGGGTATGCGTTGATGGCCGATTGGTTGATCAAACTTGACGCGCTTAACCCGCAGACAACGGCGCGTATGACATCGGCGTTTTCAACGTGGAAACGGTATGATGCGGAACGTCAGGCGTTGATGCGGGCAGCGCTTGGCCGGATTACGGCCACCAAGGGGTTAAGCCGTGATACATCGGAAATGGTTGGGCGGTTGTTGGCTCCTTAAACAACCGGCGCCACAAGTGGCTTTTTTCACGGGCGGGTTTCTGCTATAGGTTGTGTTATGGAATATGCGCATGCAATGTCTGGCCGCAATCCGCGCTCTGTCGCGGTATTGGTGTTGCTCTATTCAGGGATCCTGATGGCGTTGACCTATCTTGAGGCGGCACCGTGGTTGATGGCGATTGTGGTGTTGATCACATTGCCGGCCGTGTTTGATATCGCGGTGAACCGGCGGGCGGGTCTCACGCTTGATGGGGCGCGTTTGGCGTGGTTTAGCGGCGATACGGCGGATGAAGTGGCATTGAACAAGATTCGCAACGTGCGCTTTGATACGCGGCTTGATCTGAGTGTGCGGGTCACGGTTGTTTTGCTGGACGGGCGCAAGATCCGGCTGCCATATGATAGCCTGCCACCGCATCGGGCGTTTGAAAAAGCGCTTGTTGATCAAGGGGTTGCCACCGAACGGCACCATTTCAACCTAGCCCGAATTATTCATGAAGCGGCGTAAATCGTTTGGCGGGCGTAGATCAAGCTGTTGAAATGTCGTATGATTTTGGTGTTGAACAAGATCATTCACCTCCAGCAGAAAATCCAGCCCGCCATGAACGACGATACA
>JAUZRV010000047.1 GCA_030950105.1 Rhodobacterales bacterium
GTTTCGGGTGATCAAATGCCAGTTCGGCTATCGCAAGGTGCGCTATCGCGGGCTGGCCAAAAACGAGGCGCAGATATTCAGCCTTATGGCGCTCGCCAACCTCTACCTCGCGCGAAGATGCTTGAGGGCGGAGTCTGCCTAAAATCAGGGGAGCGGGGTAAAACAGTCGCGAAAGCGGCCGCAAAACGGCTGGTGCCGTGAACCCGAGCGACAATCGACAACTTCCGCATGCCGAAAGCCATGTTGTTCAGAGTTTCCTTAACAACAATGTCAGACCAAATTTGGGGGCCATTCATTTCCAATCGCATGGCCAGTTACCCCAACCCATCAATCGACTTTGACAAATGCGCCAGTCGTTGATTGAAATCCGCCTGCAATTCGGCAATTTCGCGCTGCAAATCCTCTTTGGTGGCCGCCACCCGCTTGCCATCTGCCGACAGCGCATCCAGCTCTGTAATCGCGCGCGCCAGAATCGGCGAAATATCATACCGGATGGCCGCTTTACCCTTCAATTCCGGGCCGGGCATCGGCCTGCTCACGCGGCGAAACTCATATTTACGGCGCTTGGGCAGAAACGATCCCTTGGGGCGGCGATAGTGGATCGTCAACACGTCCATATCTTCCAGCGTGTGCACCACCGTATAGCTGGCGATTTGTTCGGGGTTGCGCACACCCATTTCGGTAAGGTTCGGCGTTTTCATGGTCATGTGACTATCCCTTGTTGTGATTTGCTAATTATTTTAGCTTTTCAACGACACTAACCCGTTCTCCCACCAAAACAACAGACAATGTTAACACTTGCCCCATATCCATCCGCCCAACAAAAAAACGCCCCGGCAAAACCGAGGCGTTTTCAATTCTTATCCCGAAGTTAAAGGCGATTAGCCCTTTTCTTCGATGATCTTTACCATATGCGGGATCTTGGCGACCATGCCACGAATGGAAGGTGTGTCTTCCAATTCGCGGGTTTTGTGCATTTTGTTAAGACCAAGACCAATCAGCGTCTGACGCTGTTTGGCCGGGCGACGGATCGGAGACCCGATTTGTTTTACAACAATCGTTTTTGCCATGATACCGCTCCCTTACGCGTCGGCCGAAGCAGCAGGTGCTTCGTCACGTTTAAGAATGTCGGCGACTTTCTTGCCGCGACGCTGTGCGACCATGCGTGGGCTGCTTTCTTTTTGCAGACCATCCATAGTGGCGCGGATCATGTTGTAAGGGTTTTGCGAGCCGATAGATTTCGACACAACATCCTTAACACCCAACATTTCAAACACGGCACGCATTGGACCACCGGCAATAATCCCGGTTCCCTCTGGGGCTGTGCGCATCACGACCTTACCGGCACCGTGGCGACCTTCCATGTCATGGTGCAATGTGCGGCCTTCGCGCAATGCAACACGGATCATCTGGCGCTTGGCTTGCTCGGTGGCTTTGCGAATGGCCTCAGGGACCTCTTTCGCTTTACCTTTGCCAAAACCTACACGACCTTTTTGATCTCCGACAACCACCAACGCAGCAAAACCAAAGCGTTTACCGCCTTTAACAGTTTTGGATACGCGGTTGATCGCGACCAGACGATCGGCGAATTCGGGTGTTTCGTCACGATCGCGACGCCGTCCCCGTTGTTGACCTTCTCTTGCCATCTCGTCTCTCCTTAAATCTTCAGGCCGCCTTCACGAGCAGCATCGGCCAAAGCCTTTACCTTCCCGTGAAAGAGGAAACCACCGCGATCGAAATACGCTTCGGTCACGCCAGCTTTCATGGCGCGCTCGGCGATAGCGGCACCAACTTTGGTGGCCGCTTCTACGTTGTTCTTGCCAACCATGCCCAGATCCTTTTCGAGGGTCGAAGCAGCCGCAAGTGTCACGCCATTCACATCGTCGATCAGTTGAACACTGATGTTTTTGTTGGACCGGTGCACGGAGAGGCGCGGACGCCCTGCGTTGACCCGGCGAAGTTTGTTCCGAACGCGCAGGCGGCGCTTCAAGAACAGTTGTCTTTTGCTGTTTGCCATTTTTTACGTCCTTACTTCTTCTTGCCTTCCTTACGGAAGATAAATTCATCTTTATATTTGATGCCTTTACCTTTGTAAGGTTCGGGTTTGCGGAATTGACGGATATTGGCAGCAACTTGGCCGACAACTTCTTTTTCCGGACCTTCGACGATGATGATTGTCGGCTTTGGGGCCGTAACAGTCACACCTTCAGGCGCTTCATAGAATACGTCATGCGACAGACCAAGCATCAGCTTGAGACGCTTGCCTTCCATCGACGCACGATAACCAACACCATTGATTTCAAGTTCTTTCTTGTAACCAGAGGTGACACCGGTGACCATATTGGAGATCACGGTGCGGCTCATGCCCCATTGTTGACGCGCGCGTTTGGATTTCCCGCGGGGGGTAATCTTCACAAGGTTGTCTTCGATAGCGATGGTGACATCGTCTGTTGCGGTGAACGTCTGGGTGCCTTTCGGACCCTTCACTTCAACAGTTTGACCCGACAAAGAGGCGGTAACGCCACTGGGCAGATCGACTGGTTTTTTACCAATTCTAGACATTGTCAGCTCTCCTAGAATACGGTGCAGAGCACTTCGCCGCCAATGTTGGCCGCCCGTGCATTTGCATCCGACATCACACCCTTGGGTGTGCTGACAATCGCCACTCCGAGGCCCTGACGGACCGAAGGAATGTCTTTGACGCCCATGTAAACGCGACGACCGGGTTTTGACACCCGTTTCAATTCGCGAATAACAGGAGTGCCGTCGAAATATTTAAGGCTGATTTCGATGGCGGGATGGCCGTTGGCCCCTGTCATCGTCTCATAGCCCCGAATGTAGCCCTCGTCTTTCAGGACGTCCAACACCCAAGCGCGCAGCTTGGAACCAGGAGTCATAACAGTGGACTTGCCGCGCATCGAAGAATTGCGGATCCGGGTGAGCATATCTGCGATAGGATCAGTCATATCGTTCTCTCCCTTACCAGCTCGACTTGACCATGCCGGGGATTTGGCCGTTTGAGCCAAGTTCCCGCAGCGCGATCCGCGAAATTTTCAATTTGCGATAATACGCATGTGGACGACCTGTCAGTTGGCAGCGATTGTGCAAACGAACAGCAGAGCTGTTGCGCGGCAGTTTCGCCAAGGCCAATGTCGCAGCGAAACGCTCTTCCATCGGTTTTTCCTGGTCGTTGATGATTGCCTTTAACGCAGCGCGTTTGGCAGCAAATTTAGTCACCAGTTTCTGGCGCTTCTTTTCGCGTTCGATCATAGATTTTTTAGCCATATCTCTCTCTCCCGCTGCTATTTGACGAACGGCATGTTGAAATGCTTCAACAGTGCTTCGCCTTCAGCATCGGTATTCGCAGTGGTTGCGATGACGATGTCCATTCCCCAGTTAACGTCGATTTTATCAAAGTTAATTTCAGGGAAAATCAGGATTTCTTTCAAACCCATCGCATAGTTGCCGCGACCGTCAAAAGATTTTGCCGATATGCCGCGAAAATCGCGGATACGTGGCATTGCAACCGTTGTCAGACGATCCAGAAATTCAAACATCCGGTTGCCGCGCAGGGTCACTTTGGCCCCCATTGGCATGTCTTCGCGAACGCGAAAACCCGCAATCGAATTCTTGGCACGGGTTGTCAGCGCATGTTGGCCGGCAATCGTGGTCAAATCGGCTTGGGCGGATTTGGCTTTTTTGCTGTCTTTGACAGCTTCTTTGCCGCACCCGATGTTCAGAACGATTTTATCCAGACGCGGGATCATCATTTCGTTCTTATAACCGAATTCTTCCTTCATCGCCGCGCGGATTGTATCGCGATACAGCGTTTTAAGGCGTGGGGTATAATCAGAAGTATCAAGCATCAATCACGTCCCCCGTGGTTTTTGCAAAGCGCACTTTTTTGTCGCCTTCCATTTTAAATCCAACGCGGGTGGCTTTGCCATTCTTGTCGACCAGCGACAGATTGGAAAGCTGGATCGGCATCGCCTTGGGGATGCGACCGCCTTGGGCTTCTTGGCTCTGGCGTGTGTGACGGATGGCCATGTTGACCCCGTCCACAATTGCCTTGCCGGTTTTCGGTGCAATCGACGAGATAGTGCCTTTTTTGCCCTTATCCTTACCAGACAGAACGACAACCTCGTCACCTGTGCGAAGTTTAGCAGCCATTACAGCACCTCCGGAGCAAGCGAAATGATTTTCATGAAACCCTTGCCACGCAATTCGCGCACAACTGGTCCGAAGATACGGGTGCCAACTGGTTCGTTTGCAGTGTTGAGGATCACAGCGGCGTTGGTGTCGAACTTGATCGACGTGCCATCGGGGCGCTGAATTTGTTTGGCGGTGCGCACAACGACGGCCTTGCGGACGTCGCCTTTTTTTACGCGACCACGTGGAATGGCTTCCTTGACCGAAACGACAATGATGTCGCCTACGGATGCGTATCTACGCTTGGAACCACCCAGAACCTTGATGCACTGAACACGGCGAGCGCCGCTGTTGTCAGCTACATCCAGGTTGGTCTGCATCTGGATCATGTTTAGTCTCCCGACCTTTGGGGGGCGTCATTGCCTAATCCCCAGGGTTTCGTAATAGTTTTCGTATTTAACCGAAAGTTCCTTTGGCTTACGCCTCCAGAATCTCCCAGCGTTTCGTCTTGGATCGTGGCGCACATTCAATGATACGCACTTGATCACCTACATTGTAGGCGTTCTTTTCATCGTGGGCCCGATATTTTTTGGACTTACGGATGGTTTTCTTGAGAACAGGGTGTGTAAAGCGGCGCTCAACAGAAACCGTTACGGTTTGCTCGTTTGCATTGCTTGTTACAGTGCCTGTCAGGATACGTTTAGGCATAATTCAGGCTCCTATTCGGACGCCGCAGCAGCGGCTTTTTCGTTGAGAATGGTTTTGACACGCGCCGCTTCACGACGGGACGCTTTCATGCGCGATGTGCTTTCCAGATTTCCGGAAGCCTGTTGAAAGCGCAGGTTAAAGCTCTCTTTCTTGAGGTACACCAGCTCTTCACGAAGCTGATCCGGTGTTTTTTCACGTAGTTCCTTGGCGTTCATCGCCTGTTCCTTTCAACATCACCAGAAGGCCCCCGTTTGGGTCACCTTGATTCTAGTGGAGTCCATAATGAAGCTGCCATTTAGACCCCAATCCAGGATAAAGCAACCCCTGTCGCCCCGTTATGCGTGAATCAATGAAATAAGGGCATTCGCTAACGTAACACACCGCGCCCGGACCGAGGGGTGGGTGCTTTAGCGCCCTCCCACTCCAGTCAAACGTGGGGGAGGCCCGGGCGCTGCCCTTGCTAAGCAAAGGCAAAGGTTCAATTTGACGGGAGTATCCGAAACTCTGTGTATGGGGTTTAGCCCATGCGGTTTTCACGGGTCATCTGTTGAACCGTTCGGGATATAGAATAGCGAACTGATTGCGGGCGGCAACCCATTCTCTGACGCATCTTCCAGTCTTTTCAA
>JAUZRV010000048.1 GCA_030950105.1 Rhodobacterales bacterium
AAAAAACTCGCGCTTGGTCCGCTTCTTCTTGTAGGCCTGCTCAAGTGACGAAAAACTCTGCTGTTTCAATGCCAATTCTCCCGTAAGTGCTGCCAGAATTATAGCACGGAAATCAGGGCTTTGTTCAGAGATTCCTTAAGCGGGATGTTCCCGACAACGGATACGATCATCACCGTCACAATATACAGAAGTCCGGCGGCAACGATCAGGCCGGTGTCGGGGGCGGCGGTGAAATAGGTGTATCCGATCAGAAAAATACTGCTGGCGCATATGGCAAACAGGCCGACCATAAAGACCGAGCGAAACACCAGAATATTGATGCTTTGCATGGCGGTAATCCCTTGGGCGGCGGGGATTGCCCCCAGAGATTTCATGACGAAATCCGAAAACGCGAGAAACACGCCCGCAACCAGCCAGCAATAGACAGCGGTGGCACCGACGAGAGTTTGAAACCAGAAGTGTAACATATTTTTATCCTTATGATTAAAGGGTTAGGAAGACAGGCTTGGCGATTTGCGCAGGTAATGATCCGATCCGAGTTGGCCGAGCATGAAGTGTGCAACATCGGCACGCGAGATTTTCAGCGCCAGTTTCAGGCGGGTGGGCGCGGCAAATCCGTGATGGAAATCACCGGTGAGCGGCCCATCGGTAAAGGCGGCGGGGCGCACGATTGTCCAGTCGGAATTTGAGGCACGCAGAAGTTTTTCCTGCGCAACGTGATCGGCAAAGGCGGGGCGCAGCAGCAGGCCGAACATGATGTATTTCCAAAAGAAATTCAGGTTCTTGGCGCTGTCGCCGACGCCGAGGCTCGAGAGGCAAATGATGCGTTTGACGCCTTGTGCGGTCATGCCCGCAAGAATGTTTGCAGTGCCATTGGCGCGCAATTTTCCGTTGCGACCGGCCCCCAATGCACAGATCACCGCGTCGGCATCGGCAATGGCGGCACTTACCGCTGCGCCGTCAAGAACATCACCTTTGACGATGTTGAGGTGTGCCATGTTGTGATCCAATGCCCCGTCCGAGCGGCTAAAGGCGGTGACGTCATGACCCTTGGCGAGGGCCTGTTGAACGATGACCCGCCCAAGGGTTCCGGTGGCCCCGAATATGGTAATTCTCATGAGGTGTCCTTTCATTTTCCTTGACTTTACACAGTATCAATTGACATGATGTCAACTAAGGGGTGATTTACATGGTGTCAAGTGACAAGCAGGAAACGCGATCCCGTATTTTGCGGGCGGTCTGGACGTTGATGGAGGGCAATCGCGGGCAGGGCGCGCGGATGTCGGACATTGCCAAGGCCGCGGGTATTTCGCGTCAGGCGCTGTATTTGCATTTCGACAATCGGGCCGATCTCTTGGTGGCAACGACGCGGTATATGGACGAGGTGCAGGGGGTCGAAGATTTGTTGCGCCCGTCCCGCGAGGCGACCACCGGCGCCGAGAGGTTGCGCGAATTTGTGTCGGCTATGGGCGCACATTTCCCCAATGTTCAAGGCATGGCGCGTGCCCTGTTGGCGATCAAAGACACCGACAAAGAGGCGCAGGCAGCATGGAATGAACGCATGGGCGCGATCCGCGAGGGCTGTGCCGCCGCTATTGAAATGCTCGCGGATGAGGGGGAGTTGCCCGAGGTTTGGAGCGTTGAGACCGCCACGGCGCTGTTTTGGTCGATGTTATCGTTTGAGACATGGGACCAGTTGACCACGCGCAGTGGATGGGATCACGCGCAATATACCAAGGAAATGCAGGCCTTGGCGATGCGCAGTTTTGTGAAATCTTGCTAACCCGAATTATTCATCAGCCTCCGGGTATTTCCTTCCGGCGCACTGGATCGGCCGGGTTGACGGCGGCGTTTTGAACTGAGTTTAGAGTGTGCGTTGAAGGTTGATATCTGGGGGTGTTCGGGCGGCTGATGCCGCGT
>JAUZRV010000049.1 GCA_030950105.1 Rhodobacterales bacterium
ACCAGCGCCGCTATCACCCTGCTCAAACGCATCGCAAAATCACCAACCAGGGCGATTGAACTCGTACAGGATAACCGCGCAAAGGCAGTCGAGATCATCGCGGCAGAACGATAATCCCACTTTCTCTGAATCACCCTGTGCACGAATGGGCGGAATTTTACCGAAACGGGGCTTCGTTATACCCAACGCCAGACATATAAAGGCCCTGAGGGGGACAAACCGGACCACAGGCGGCGCGGCTGCGCGCCTCAAGTGCGGTTTTCACGTCTTCGGGTGCCCAGGACGCGGCGCCAACGCGTTCAAGGGTGCCGACGAAACTGCGCACTTGATTGTGCAAAAATGACCGCGCGGAGAGAGAAAATCGGGTCTCGATTCCGCCGTTCACTTCGACCTGGGTAATGTCGAGAGTATCAAGCGTCTTGACCGGGCTCTTGGCCTGACAAACGGTTGACCGAAAGGTGGTAAAGTCATGATTACCAACAAGAAATTCGGCCCCTTTGCGCATCAGATCAAGATCGAGATCATGTTTCACCTGCCACACCAGCCCGTTTTGGTGGGTGGCCGTTGCCCGTCTTGACAGCAGCCGAAACAGATAACGCCGCTCGTTTGCCGAAAACCGCGCATGCCAGTCATCGGCAACCCTGACCACATCAAGGATGGCAATTGGCAGTGGCTTGAGGTGAAAATTCAACGCCTCGGACAGGCGAAACGGATCCCAGTCACGGGTCAGGTCACAATGGGCCACTTGCGCAAGGGCGTGCACGCCGGCATCGGTGCGACCAGCCGCAGCAATGGTATGGTCCCCCGGTTGCAACCGCGACAGGGCTGATTCGATTGCGCCTTGCACAGAAGGTAAATCAATCTGGCGTTGCCAACCGACAAAAGGCGCGCCGTGGTATTCTATTTTCAGGGCATATCTGGGCATGGAACGGATTTAGCGTGCAAATGCAGGCGCAACAATCCCAAAAGCTTTGTCACTGCCCAATTGTAACTTGATGGGGAAATGACGGCAGGCCCATGTGTGAGTATTAAAACTTAAGGAATCTCTGAACAAAGCCCTGATTTCCGCGCTATAATTCTGGCAGCACTTACGGGAGAATTGGCATTGAAACAGCAGAGTTTTTCGTCACTTGAGCAGGCCTACAAGAAGAAGCGGACCAAGCGCGAGTTTTTTC
>JAUZRV010000005.1 GCA_030950105.1 Rhodobacterales bacterium
TAGTGTATCGTCGTTCATGGCGGGCTGGATTTTCTGCTGGAGGTGAATGATCTTGTTCAACACCAAAATCATACGACATTTCAACAGCTTGATCTACGCCCGCCAAACGATTTACGCCGCTTCATGAATAATTCGGGCTAACTGTCCGCGTCAATCGCGGCCAAACCCGCATCACTTAACGCATAAATCCCTCTGGCCGCGCGGTAGAACCAACCATAATGATTGTCCGCCATCATCCGCGTTGCTGTCGGCACTTCGACCGCGTGTGCCACATCCGCGCCCTTGCTCGGCCCCTGTTCCGCCAAAAATCCTGCGCAGCGCATCGCCTCTTGCCGATATCCGGTCATAATCGTCTCGCGTGCCATGCCGCCCTTGTTGGGGTCGCCCGCGCGGCGATTGAATTCGCGCAACACCGCCGCCCGCCGCACCTTGGATTTGCGCGGCTTGAAGGCGACCGGATCACAATGCACTTGCGCCGCGTCCGGCACCGCATCCTTGGTCAAATCCACCGAAATCACGCCCAAACCCAATCGTTTGCACAGGCCCATATTGCCCTTGAACGCCCGCCACCCCGCGCGGCCCTTCCAGCGCGGCACCGCCACATAAACCACATCGGTCACCGCTTGCCGCGCCACGCCCTGTTGTAACAACGTCAACGAAAACCCGGTTTTTAACTCGACGATCACCACATCATCGCCGCGCACTCCGACAACATCCGCCGCCCCGATCTCGCCCTTGATCTCGTACCCCTGATCCTCAAACAGGGTTTTGACCGGCGCATATAACTGGGTTTCTGAAATCTTGCTCATGCTTATGTTGTAACGTCGTCCCCAAATCCGTCCACCACAAATGCAACCCACCTATGCATCACAGGGGCACCACAAACAGGTGACAATGCTGCGCCTGCACAGTATAGAACGCCCAAACCAATACAAAACCACACGAGGCAGCATGCAAACTCTTATTTTCGGCCATAAATCCCCCGACACCGACTCCACCGGCTCTCCTTTGATCTGGCAATGGTATCTGAACGAAATCCAAGGCATCGACGCGTCCGCCAAACTTCTTGGCGAACCCAACACCGAGGCCTTGTTCATGCTCGATCACTGGTCGCTTGAAAAACCGGAAATCATTGCCGATGTCGCCGATGACCAACCCTGCGTTATTGTCGACACCAACAATCCCGCCGAACTGCCTGCCAATATCAATGGTGCCGATGTGCGCGCCATTATCGACCACCACAAACTGGTCGGCGGCCTTGAAACCAAAGGCCCGATTGATATTACCATCCGTCCGCTGGCTTGCACCGCCACCATCATGTTCGACATGATCGGCGACGATATGGATAAAATGCCCGACCCGATCAAAGGTGCGATGCTCACCTGTATCCTGTCGGACACCCTCGAATTTCGCAGCCCGACAACCACCGACCACGACCGCGAGGTTTGCAAAACCCTTGCCGGCGAATTGAACATCGACATGGCGCGTTATGCCGCCGATATGTTCGCCGCCAAATCCGATGTCTCGTCGTTTTCCGACGCCGAATTGCTGCGCATGGATTCCAAGGAATTCACCGTAGACACCACCAAACTGCGCGTGTCCGTCCTTGAAACCACATCCCCCGCCACGGTCCTTGATCGCAAGACGTCCCTCATGGACACCATGAAAACCGTCGCTTCTGACGATGGCGTGGATCAGGTGCTGCTGTTCGTCGTCGATATACTCAACGAAGAAGCAACCCTGTTGATCCCCAATGACGCGGTCAAATCCATCGCCGAAAAATCGTTCAATGTTTCGGTTACCGGCAACACCGTCGTCCTTCCCGGCATCATGAGCCGCAAAAAACAGATCATCCCGAATCTCGAGGTTTGATCCAATTTACCGGACGCAGCCCCCGACACATCCAATGGCGCACCCGCTTGCTTATCCATGCGGGTGCCTGCCATACTAACGTATGCACGTAATACATACGTTTTCCATACGCGATACATACGTTGGTTTTCTCACCAAAAGGCCCGCCAAATGACCAAGATTATCACCGCCCTTTCCGACATATCCAGCCGCTACAACGCCTTGTTTGTCGACCTTTGGGGCTGTGTTCATGACGGCGTCAACGCCTTCCCCGATGCCGTTGCCGCCTTGCAAAAATACCGCGCAAATGGCGGCATCGTGGTCATGCTCACCAACTCCCCCAAACCTCGTGCCGGCGTTGCCGAACAACTGTTACGCTTTGGCGTGCCGACCGATGCATGGGACACAATCGCGTCCTCTGGCGATAGCGCGCGCACCGCCATGTTTTCGGGTGCCGTTGGTGAAAAAGTCTACTTTATGGGCGAATGGGCCCGTGACGCAGAGTTTTTCGACCCTATCGAAGTGCTTGATAACCCTGTCAAAATCACCCGCGTTCCCCTGCAAGAGGCCGAAGGCATTGTCTGCTGCGGTCCCAACGATCCCTTTGCCGATCCCGACATCAATCGCGCCGATTTCCTCTATGCCAAACAAAAAGGCATGAAACTTCTGTGCGCCAATCCCGACCTCGTGATGGATCGCGGCGGCGTGCGCGAATGGTGCGCCGGAACTCTTGCCAACCTCTATACCGACATGGGCGGCGAGAGCCTCTATTTCGGCAAACCGCACCCGCCAATTTACGACCTCGCCTACCGTCGGCTCTCTGCCTTAGGATTTGATATACCTGTTGGCCGTATCCTTGCCATCGGTGACGGCATCATGACCGACATTAAGGGCGCTATGGGCGAAGACATAGATTCGCTGTTTATTTCCGGTGGCCTCGCAGCAAAAGAAACCAAAACCACCGGCCAATCTGATCAACCTGATCCAGACGCCCTAAGCATTTATTTACAAAAGGAAAAATCCTCACCCAACTATACAATCGGCCAACTCCGCTAGGTAAAATAGCGATTGACTTTCTGCACCTGCAAAGTAATAAAGTTCCACAACGAACCTCGATTGCGTTCGAAAATTACGTAGCAATATCTCTGGAGGGTCAAATGTTGGACAATCAACCGCGCGGCACCATCTGCATTGAAGACATCGAAATGGGCATGAAGCGCCATTTGACCAAGGTGATCACCGACCGCGATATTGAACTGTTTGCCGAGGTTTCGACCGACCACAATCCGGTGCATCTTGACGATGATTATGCCCGCGACACCATATTCGAGGGCCGCATTGCCCATGGAATGCTCACCGCTGGTTTGATTTCCGCCGTTATCGGCGAACAACTCCCCGGTCACGGCACCATCTACATGGGGCAAACCCTGAAATTCCTCGCCCCTGTGCGCCCCGGCGATATGGTCTATGCCGAGGTCGAAGTCACCGGAATGGACATCGCCAAACGCCGCGTCGAACTCCATTGCCATTGCAGCATTGACGGCAAGAAAGTCCTCGTTGGCGAAGCTGTGGTTCTCGCCCCCTCGCGAAAATTTGACTAGGCAACTGCGCGCGCCATGGTAGGCATTCCCATGTCTTTTCAACGCAGGAGCGCCAAAGTGATCTTACGAAAAACCCTGATATCCCTGTTTCTGACGATCTTTGCCGCCACTTCTTTAATGGCGGCTGAAAAGGCCACGCTTGGGCCGGACGGCCTGCACGTTCAAAAATGGTTCCACCCTACATCGTTGAATTTGCTAACAGATTTACAAACCGCCAAGGACGCAGGCAAAGGGTTGCTGATCCTCTGGGAACAAGAGGGCTGTGTTTATTGCGCGCAATTGCACGCGGTAAATTTCACCCGTGACGATGTCGTGTCCATGCTCACCGATAATTTTTTAGTGGTGCAACTCGACCTGCGCGGCACCCGCGATATCACCGGTTTTGATGGCAATGTTATCTCCGAGAGCGCGCTTGCCGCCAAATGGCTGGTGTCTTTCACCCCGACCACAATGGTATTTGGCGGCGCCCCCGCCACCGTAACCGCGCGCGCCGACACCGAAATCTTCCGCCTGCCCGGTTACCTCAAACCATTCTACCATTACTCTGCCCTCGATTACTTTTCCTCGGGCGCGTTCAAGGGGCAGGATTTCCCCGATTTTCTCGCCGTGCGCGTCGCCGAGATCGAAACCAAAGGCCTAACCCCCGATACGTGGTAACACCTCTTGCACTGGCACTCTTGGGGCGCTAACCAGATTTTATGCGCATCATCAGAGATTACCAATTTGTAGAAGCCCAGGATCGCGGTGCCAGCGCCGCGATTGGCAATTTTGACGGTGTCCATCTGGGCCACCAATCGGTGCTTGAAATCGCCCGCTCTTATGGGGCCAAATCCGGCGCGCCATTGGGGGTCATCACCTTTGAACCCCACCCGCGCCAATATTTCGCGCCCACGGCCCCCGCCTTTCGCCTGATGGGACCGGATGCCCGCAGCAGCCGCCTTGAAAAACTCGGCGTGAAACACCTTTACGAACTCAATTTCAATGCTGCCCTTTCGGCCCTCACCCCGCGCGAGTTTGCCCAAAACGTGCTTGCCGATGGGCTTGGCGTTAAACATGTCGTCATTGGTGGCGATTTTTGTTTTGGCAAAGGCCGCGCCGGAAATGCCCAAGATCTCAAAGACTTCGGTGTGGAAATGGGCTTCGACGTGACCATCGCCCCGCTGCTTTCGGGCGATAATGGCCAAGTGTCCTCGACCGCTATTCGCACCGCCCTCAGCGAGGGCCGCCCGCGTGACGCCGCGGCCATGCTCGGCCATTGGCACCGCATTGAAGGCGACGTTATAACCGGCGATCAGCGCGGCCGCGAACTCGGGTTTCCCACTGCGAACATGTCGACTGACGACCTGCACCCGCCCAAATTCGGCGTTTATGCAGTGCTTGTCGATGTTCTCTCTGGTCCCCACAAAGGCCAATACCACGGGGCGGCGTCAATGGGCGTGCGCCCGATGTTCGGCATCAACCACGCCAACCTCGAAAGCTTCATTTTCGATTTCTCCGGCGACATCTACGGCACTCCGATTTCCGTTGCCCTCGTCGATTACCTGCGCCCCGAAGAAAAATTCTACAGTCTTGACGCCCTCATCACTCAGATGAACGCCGATTGCGCCCGCGCCAAAACCATTTTGAACACCCTATGAGCGACCCAATTGAACGCGACGGCCTGCGCGATAGGTTCTGGGAAGTGACCGCCCCTGATCGCATGACCAAAAAGGAATGGGAGGCGCTTTGTGACGGCTGTGGCAAATGTTGCCTGAACAAACTCGAAGACGAAGACACCGGCGCCATCGCCCTTACCCGCGTCGCCTGCCGTCTGCTTGACGACACCACATGCCACTGCGGCCAATACGAAATCCGCCATCAATTTGTGCCGGAATGTATTGTTCTGACCCCGAAAAACCTCGAAAAACACCTGTATTGGATGCCCGAAACCTGTGCCTATCGCCTCATCTGGGAAGGCCGCGAATTATTTCACTGGCACCCGCTTATTTCCGGCAATGCCCAATCTGTCCATGAGGCAGGTGTTTCCGCCCAGGGCATCACCGTGCCAGAATTCGAAATTTCCGAAGACGACTGGGAAGATTATCTTATAGAGGAACCCACCTAAATGTATTTTGCATCCGACAATTCCGGCCCCGTTCACCCGCACGTATTAGAGGCGCTCACCACCGCCAATGCCGGCTTTGCCATGGCCTATGGTGACGATGCCCTGATGGAAAATGTGCGCGCCAAAATCCGTGATCTGTTCGAGGCCCCCGAGGCGGCGGTTTTTCTTGTCGCCACCGGCACCGCTGCCAATTCTCTCATTCTCGCGACCCTGTGCGCGCCCTGGCAAACCGTGTTTTGTTCCCCCGCCGCGCATATCCACGAAGACGAATGTAACGCGCCCGAATTTTTTAGTGGCGGTGCAAAACTCACCCTTGTGGGCGATAGTGAAAAAATGTCGCCGCAAGCCTTGGAAACCGCAATCGCCGGCGAAGAAACCCGTGGCGTGCATGGTCCCCAACGTGGCCCCGTGTCGATCACCCAAGTGACCGAACGCGGCACCATCTACACATTGGACGACCTCGCCGCCCTCACCAAAATCGCCAAATCCTATGGCCTGCAATCCCATCTTGACGGGGCACGTTTTACCAATGCCTTGGTCGCCCTTGATTGCACCCCCGCCGAAATGACCTGGAAATCGAGCATCGACGCCGTAAGTTTCGGAGGCACCAAAAACGGTCTTATGGGTGTCGAGGCGGTGATTTTCTTTGACCCGTCAAAGGCATGGGAATTTGAGTTGCGCCGCAAACGCGGGGCGCATCTGCCATCCAAACACCGGTTTCTTTCGGCGCAGATGGATGCCTATTTGACCGATGATCTCTGGATCACTTTGGCCAAATCCGCCAACGCCAATTGCGCCCGTCTGGCCGCAGGGTTGCGCACCATCGACGGCGTCACCTTCGCCAATGAACCGCAGGCAAATATCATTTTCGCCACTCTGCCACGCGCCACCCATCAACGCCTGCACGCGGCTGGTGCGGTCTATCACGTCATATCCGGCACTCTGGAGGGCGATGATCCGGCGGAACCCTTGTTGGCCCGCTTTGTCTCTGATTGGTCGATAAGCCATGCGATGATTGATCAATTCCTTGACCTTGCGCGCGGCTAAAATGCCTTAGGCAATGCGCGCCAAAAGCCGCAAAACCTCGGTCGCAACCTGATCGGCGTGGGTGATCGGCACCATATGCCCCGCCCCCGCAATCACCGCGCGTTCGGCCTGTGGCATCCGCCGCGCCAGCCCTTGATTGATCACGCCAATCACCTCTGGCGAGGCACTGCCTTCAATCAACAAGACCGGCACTTTGATGCGCGCCAACACGCCCTGCGCCAACATCCCGCCCACATCACGGTGCACCGATGGTTCCTCGGCGGCGACCACATACATGCGCTCTATCATGTAACCACGTTGTTCCGCAGACAGATCGGCCCACGCGCGCCCGGTTCCCCAAACGTCGATAAACTCCCGTGCTGCCGTTTCATAATCGCACGCCACAAGCGCCGTTGTCGTCGGCTCCATCAGCGCCTCGTGATCGCGCGCCATATCGGGATTGTCGGCCTCAAGAACCGCCAGAAAAATCGGTTCGATCAAGGTCAAACTGCGCACCAGATCAGGCCGCTCCACCGCGAGGCGCAGCGCAATCGTGCCGCCAAAACTATGCCCGATAATATCGGCAGGCCCGTCCAGCAACTCGGCGGCAATACGTGCGCTTACCTCTTGAATATCGCCATGATCATCGCTCCACACGCCGCTGCGCCCATGGCCGGGAAAAT
Organism: Rhodobacterales bacterium; assembly: GCA_030950105.1. Taxonomy (GTDB): domain Bacteria; phylum Pseudomonadota; class Alphaproteobacteria; order Rhodobacterales; family Rhodobacteraceae; genus JAUZRV01. Next base: position 7,266 of record JAUZRV010000005.1, read on the forward strand.
CAAACGCTGTCATGGTCAACGCGCCGGACAATTTGCGCGCCATGCCGCCCCACGCGCCCGAATGGCCCAAGGTGCAATGGATCATCATCGCCGCGCGCGGTCCCTGCCCGAATGTGGTCCAATAGGTCGGAAACCCCGCCCGCAACTTCTTTGGCATTACGAAAATTCACCCGCCAGATAGGCATCCAGATCATCCAACCTGTCCTGCCCCCAAAACCGTTGATCATCCTGCGTGATATAAAATGGCGCGCCAAACACCCCCGCCAATGCCCCCTGTTCAAGATTGCGGCCATATTCCTCGGCACCCGCCAGCAAACCGCTATCCGCCAACGTCGGATCAAACCCTGCTGTGGTCAAACACGCCTTGATCACATCATCTTGGGCAATGTCTTTTTCTTCCGCCCAACACGCCCGCATAATACCATGCGCCAAGACCCCCACATCGCCGCCACCCGCCGCTTGGGCCGCGATAATCGCATAGGACGACGGTGCCCCGTTGGTCGGCCAAAACGCCGGTTTAAGATTAAGCGGCAGCGCCGCCTTTTTCGCTTGGCGCACCAATTCCTGCGCGCGATATTCCATGCGCGACGGATGCCGTTCGGCCGGGGCCACCCCGCCGGAACGCGCAAACAACGCCAAAATATCGAGAGGTTTGTAAATCAGCGTCAATCCGTGGCGTGTCGCTATTTCTTCGGCCTTCATGCCTGCCAAATAGGCATAGGGGGACAGCGTGGAAAAATAATAGTCGATATGGGCCAATTTTTCGGTCCTCTCTGTGTGACGTCTCTTTGCCAGACCGTAGTGGCATGTTAAGCGGTGTCAATATCGCGAATCTGCCAATTGTCTGCTTGCGGGGATCAAACACAATGCGCGCCAATTCCGAACCGAAACTGATTTCATGCAACGGCAATCGCCCGTTGGCCGAGGCCATAGCACGCCGCATGTCGATGCACCGCGGAGAAGTCATAGAACTGGTCGATGCCCGGGTTGAGCAATTCAACGATCAGGAAATATTCGTGGAAGTTTTCGAAAATGTGCGCGGCGAGGATATGTTCATTGTCCAACCGACATCGAACCCGACCAACAATAACCTGATGGAATTGTTGATTATGGCCGATGCGCTGCGCCGGTCTTCGGCACGTCAAATTACCGCTGTGATCCCCTATTTCGGCTACGCCCGACAGGATCGCCGCTCCAAGGCGCGCACGCCGATTTCCGCCAAACTGGTCGCCAATATGCTCGTCCATGCCGGCATCGAACGGGTCCTCACCATGGATCTCCATGCCGCGCAAATTCAGGGATTTTTCGATATTCCCGTCGACAACCTCTATGCTTCGCCAATATTCGCGATGGACATCAAGGCGCAATTCGCCGGTAAACTTGATCAGGTTATGATCATCTCGCCGGATGTTGGCGGCGTGGCCCGCGCCCGCGAACTTGCCAAACGCATCAATGCCCCGCTTGCTATCGTCGACAAACGTCGCGAAAAGCCCGGCGAGATTGCCGAAATGACCATCATTGGCGACGTAACCGACAAAATCTGTATCGTGGTAGATGACATCGTTGATACCGCCGGCACCCTGTGCAAAGCCGCCGAAGAACTGTGCAAAAACGGGGCTGCCGAGGTCCATTCCTATATCACCCACGGTGTTCTATCCGGCCCGGCGGTGGAACGCGTGACCAAATCGGTAATGAAATCCTTGGTCATTACCGATTCAATTCAGCCCACCGAAACCGTTCTCGCCGCCCAAAATATCCGCATTGTGCCGACCGCGCCGATGTTCGCGCAGGCGATTACCAATATCTCGAATGGCACCTCGATTTCAAATTTGTTCAGCACCAAAACCCTAGAGCCGATTTATGAAGGCCTGTTCAAGAGTTAAGCCCGACAAACCTAATAAAGTTCCCACTCGTCCGCTTGCCGTAACTCGCCAAACGACATCCATCGGGCGCGGGCACGGGCAATTTTGGTATCGCTCCAGGTGCGAAGAACAATGTCAAATCCGTCTGCGCTGATCCGCTCGGCTTTGAGATCCACCCGCGCGTTCGCAGAATTTCCGATATCCCAAAGGGACAGCGCGCAAATGACCGACGGCGGGGATCGGTAGCTTTCGGTAAATTTGATCCGTTTGCGCCGCTCTCGTGCATCGCTCCCGGTCCACATATCGCCATCGCTCTCGTAGTCCGAGAACAAAACAATGTCGCCCTGATCAATGCCTATCAAATGATTTTGTATTCGTTTCATGGAAATCCCGCCAGTTATCCCTCGAGTCCAATAGGCGGGAAATTCGGCAGAAATATGCCGAAAAATTGAAAAAGGCCCCACGTGGGGGCCAGTTTCTGTGAATTTTGCTGCCTTAACAGAATTGGAATTTGTTAAATTCCGATTTCAACGCGCAATGCCTCAAGATCGGCAAGCTGCTTGTCGGCAGCATCTTTGATCTCTCCGGTTGCGTCGGCGGCCGCTTTCGTCGCCGTTGCGACCAACGCATCAAGTTCATCCGCCTTCGCGTCCGAAACCAACATCGCTTTTTCGGCCAAAACCGAAATGCTGTCTGCGTTGATTTCGGCAAAACCGCCGGTGACAACGTAATCTTGGCTGCCTTCCGGTCCGTTCACCCGTAGCACACCGGCACGCAAGGTCGTGATGACGGGCACATGGCCCTGCATCGCTGTCATGTCGCCGTCGGCACCGGGAATTTGCACCTCGGATATCGCCAGAGACGCAACGCTGCGCTCCGGCGAAACCAGATCAAATTGCATTGTATCTGCCATCTGGCAATCCCCCTTTAGGCTGCGTCAGCCGCCATTTTTTCGGCTTTTGCGATCACATCTTCAATGCCGCCAACCATGTAGAACGCACCTTCTGGAAGGTGGTCATACTCACCGGCAACAACCGCTTTGAACGATTCGATGGTATCTTCCAAAGCCACCTGTTTACCGTCAGAACCGGTAAATACTTTCGCAACATCAAATGGTTGCGAAAGGAAGCGTTGAATTTTACGGGCACGTGCCACGGCCAGTTTGTCTTCTTCCGACAGTTCATCCATGCCCAGAATGGCAATGATGTCTTGCAAAGATTTATACCGTTGCAGAACTTGCTGCACGTCGGTGGCCACTTTGTAGTGTTCGTCACCAATGATCAACGGATCCAACAAACGCGAAGTCGACCCAAGCGGATCAACCGCCGGATAAATCCCCAACTCGGAAATCGCGCGGTCCAGAACAGTCGTCGCATCAAGGTGCGCAAACGACGTCGCAGGCGCGGGGTCGGTAAGGTCATCCGCAGGCACATACACGGCCTGAACCGATGTAATAGACCCGGCTTTGGTTGATGTAATGCGCTCTTGCATCATGCCCATGTCGGTCGCCAGTGTTGGCTGATATCCCACGGCTGAAGGAATACGTCCCAACAGCGCCGAAACTTCGGAACCCGCTTGCGTAAAGCGGAAGATATTATCGACGAAGAACAAAACATCCGCACCGGTTTCGTCGCGGAACTGCTCGGCCAATGTAAGACCTGACAGGGCCACACGCATCCGCGCACCGGGAGGTTCATTCATCTGGCCATAAACCAGCGCAATTTTGGATTCTTCAAGGTTATCAGGAACGATAACGCCGGATTCGATCATCTCGTGATAAAGGTCATTGCCTTCACGGGTCCGCTCACCGACGCCCGCAAACACGGACACACCAGAGTGCACCTTGGCGATGTTGTTGATCAATTCCATGATCAAAACGGTTTTGCCAACACCGGCCCCCCCGAACAGACCGATTTTACCACCTTTGGTATAGGGTGCCAGAAGGTCGATAACCTTGATACCCGTCACCAGAATTTCGGATTCAGTTGCTTGATCGGAAAAAGCGGGCGCTTCCTGGTGAATCGCACGGCGCTCTTTGGTTTTCACCGGACCCTGCTCATCCACAGGTTCACCCACAACGTTCAGGATACGACCCAAAGTGGCCGGTCCAACAGGCATGGAAATCGGTTCACCTGTGTCGACAACTTCTTGCCCGCGAACGAGCCCCTCGGACGCGTCCATCGCAATGGTCCGCACGGTGTTTTCCCCAAGATGCTGCGCAACTTCGAGAATCAATTTCTTGCCGTTATTATCCGTGGTCAAAGCGTCCAGAATCGCAGGAAGTGCATCCTCGAACTGAACATCGACAACGGCACCAATCACCTGGGTGATTTTACCTTTTGCATTTGCCATTTAATCGTCTCCGGTTTGTCTCTAAAGCGCCTCGGCGCCCGAAATAATTTCAATAAGCTCGTTGGTGATGACGGCCTGACGGGACCGGTTGTATTCGATCGTCAATTTGTCAATCATGTCGCCAGCGTTGCGGGTTGCGTTGTCCATCGCCGACATCCGTGCGCCTTGCTCGGACGCGCCATTTTCCAACAGGGCCGCAAAAATCTGGGTTGCAACGCCACGTGGCAGAAGATCACGCAGGATTTCCACTTCGTCCGGTTCATAGTCGTAAACCGTTCCCGCCCCCTCGACCGCCTCAAACGCCGCAGGAATAATCTGCTGCTCGGTCGGAATTTGGGTCACAACGTTTTGGAATGTCGAGTAGAATATCGTTGCCACGTCGAATTCGCCGCCGTCAAACCGTGCAAGAATACCCTGCGCGATAGATTGCGCATCGGTGTATCCCACCCGTTTCACTTCGGTCATATCCACGTGGTCGATGAAATACTCGCCCAACTCGCGCTTGATGGCATCGCGGCCTTTTTTGCCGACAGTGACGATTTTTACCGTCTTGCCTGCCGCCAACAATTCCGCAGCTTTGGCCTTGGCCAACCGCGAAATGTTGCCGTTAAAACCGCCGCAAAGGCCGCGTTCGGATGTCATCACAATCAACAGATGCACCTTGTCGGCACCGGTTCCGCGCAACAACAAAGGTGCGCTTTCCGATTGCCCGACCGAGGCCGCCAACCCACCCAGAACGGCGTTAAACCGTTCTGTGTAGGGCCGCGATTGCTCTGCGGATTCCTGTGCACGCCGCAATTTGGCCGCCGCAACCATTTGCATGGCTTTGGTGATCTTGCGGGTCGACGTCACAGACGCGATCCGGTTTTTAAGGTCTTTAAGATTTGGCATTGCCGCGTCTCCCCTTAAGCGAAATCAGCTGCGAATTCGTCAAACGCTGCTTTCATACGATCCTCGATATCACCTTTGATCTTTGGATCATCATTGGTGATTGTATCGAGAACATCCTGATGCTTGGCCCGAAGGTGCGCCAGCAAACCATGCTCGTAACGGTTCACGTCTTTAACGCCGATCACATCCAGGTATCCTTTGGTGCCCGCATAGATCACACATACGATCTCGGCGTTGGTCAAAGGCGAATACTGTGGCTGTTTCATCAGCTCGGTCAAACGTGCACCACGGTTAAGCAAGGCTTGGGTGGATGCATCAAGATCGGAACCAAACTGCGCGAACGCCGCCATTTCACGATACTGCGCCAGTTCGAGTTTAACCGGACCCGCAACAGATTTCATCGCATTGGTTTGCGCCGACGATCCAACCCGCGAAACGGACAGACCGGTGTTTACCGCAGGACGGATGCCTTGATAGAACAATTCGGTTTCAAGGAATATCTGGCCATCGGTGATCGAAATCACGTTGGTCGGAATAAACGCCGAAACGTCGCCACCTTGGGTTTCAATGATCGGCAGCGCCGTCAACGAACCGGAACCGTTTTCTTCGTTCAATTTCGAAGACCGCTCAAGCAATCTTGAGTGAAGATAGAAAACATCGCCAGGATAGGCTTCACGTCCTGGTGGGCGACGCAGAAGCAAGGACATTTGACGATAAGACACGGCCTGCTTCGACAAATCATCATAGATAATCAATGCGTGACGGCCATTCTTCAGGAAATGCTCTGCCATCGCAGTCGCGGCATAAGGCGCGAGGAACTGCAAAGGCGCCGGATCAGAAGCGGTCGCAGCCACAACAATGGAATATTCCATCGCGCCGGCTTCTTCTAGCTTCTTAACCAACTGCGCCACTGTCGAGCGCTTTTGACCAATCGCCACATAAACGCAATACAGTTTCTTGTATTCGTCGTCGCCAGCGGCCTCATTATAAGACTTCTGGTTCAGAACCGTATCAAGCGCCACAGCGGTTTTGCCGGTTTGACGGTCACCAATGATCAATTCGCGTTGGCCACGGCCAATCGGGATCATCGCATCAACAGATTTCAGACCCGTCGCCATAGGCTCGTGAACCGATTTCCGCGGGATAATGCCGGGGGCTTTACCATCCGCAACCGCACGTTTTGTGGTCTTGATCGGACCCTTGCCATCGATAGGATTGCCAAGACCGTCAACAACACGACCCAGCAGTTCATCCCCGACAGGAACGTCCACGATCGAATTGGTGCGCTTTACAACGTCACCTTCTTTAATGTCGCGGTCAGAGCCGAAGATCACGATGCCAACATTGTCGGCCTCGAGGTTCAGCGCCATACCTTGAATCCCGCCCGGGAATTCAACCATCTCACCTGCCTGGCAGTTATCCAGACCATGAACACGGGCGATACCGTCACCAACAGAGAGCACACGACCCACCTCGGCAACATCGGCATCTTTGCCAAAGTTCTTGATCTGGTCCTTCAGGATTGCAGAAATTTCAGCTGCTTGGATTCCCATTATCCGACCTCTTTCATTACGTTCTGGAGTGAATTCAATTTGGCGCGGATCGACGTGTCGATCATTTTCGAGCCAACTTTAACGACAAGACCGCCGATAATATCCTTATCAACAGTCGCTTTGATGATAACTGTCTTGCCAATATTGCCCTTCAACACTTTCGCGAGCTTATCACTCTGTGTCTTGGTCAATGCTTTGGCGCTGGTCACAAACGCGGTGACTTCGCCTTTGTCTTCCGCAATCGCCGCGCGCAATGCCGACACCAATTGCGGCAATACAAACAAACGACGCTTTTCCGCCATCAACGCCAAAGTATTCGACATTGTTGGGGTCAGTTTCATTTTCTTGGAAATTGCCGCAATGGATCCCGATTGGTCGGCGCGCGAATACATCGGGCTGGCAATCAGGTCATTGAAATCGGGGCTATCGTTCAACGCGCTTTCCAACGCATCAAGATCGCCCTCGACGGCTTTTACTTTTTTGGATTCTTTGGCCAGATCAAACACGGCCGTGGCATAGCGCGAAGCGATTGCCATTGAAATCGAAGCTGGTTCGGACACGTCCACCCTTTCGACAGTTAAGGCCCCCGATGTGCGATATGCATGGCCGATTAGGCCTACGGGGACGTGTTAGGCACCTTGATTCACATCAAAGCAATGAAATTCGACGCTGTCTAACAGGCAATACCCCCCTTGCGCAACCGGCTACGTTTTTTTAACTATTTGGTAAATTTTCTTCACTTTCAACAACTTACCAAAGGTGCGACCCTTTGCACCCCGCATCACCTGCAAAAAGATGTGCCATTTCATCACGAATTCGCGATTCCCCCGCATTTCTGCACGTCCCCGTTTTGAAATCGCCGGAAATACATATACCGGCATGTTACCGCTATCGCCTTTTGGAAACGCTGCGTTTTCCGTAGGTAGAAAATCCCACTTGGTTAACAATTTACCCGCTTTTACAATGCGGGGTAGCATTATTTAGGCTGTTTTTTTTATGAGGTCGACCATGTTGCCCATCATCCTGCTCTCCCTTCTTTGCCTTTGACGAGATCACCGCCAACGATGATTCAGATACCGAAACAGACACCCCGCCAGACGATGGCTCAATTATCGGCACCGATGGTAACGACATTCTAAGCGTAACCGGCGACGACACCCTCTATCACACCGATACGGCCACCGGAAATGGCGGCACTGGAAACGATTGGATTTCGGCCCATAACAATTCCAACGCCTTCGGAGGGGATGGCGATGACACCCTGATCTGGAATGGTCACGGCTCTCTCCCACCAGACGGTCTTGCTAGCGGCGATGCCGGAAATGACGATTTTCTGTTGCGCAATGGTGGCCGTGCCGTTGGCGGTAGCGGCGATGATCTGTTTCGCCTCGATGAAAACCTCGGTCGATCTTACCCCGATGCCTACGAAATCACCGGCGGCGCGGGACATGATACGTTTTTCATAGATTTTACCCCCGAAACCTCGTTTCGATTTGCGCCCGGTAGCGATGTGCACATGGGGGCCATTACCGATTACGACCCCGCCGAAGATCAACTCATTCTGGAAATCCGCGATACCCGGGCCGCGGGAAATATCGAAGTGGTCAGAATTGAAACCACCCCGGATTTGGCCCGAGATTTTGTCGACGTTCATATCGAATTGCGCGTGCCAAATGGCCCGGATAATGAATTCATCACTCGGACAGTGCGGATTGAAGGCATCACCACTTTCGACACCGACGATATCGTATTCGTCGAAAATGCGGGTAGCCAAAACGATGTCCGCGATTCAACTCCGATTTCGCTGGCAGCCTCGGCTTAGGCATTCCCAATCCTGAAATTTGCGTTATAAATCAGCCATGTCAAAATTAATCCTGTTCAACAAACCGTTCAATGTCCTGTCGCAATTCACCGATAAAGGAACAGATGGGTCCGCCCGCCAAACCCTGTCCGATTTCATCGACGTGCCTGCCGTCTATGCCGCCGGCCGCCTTGATAAAGACAGCGAGGGGTTATTGCTGCTCACTGACGATGGCAAGTTGCAAAACCGCATTGCCGACCCCAAGCACAAGATGCCCAAAACATATATCGCACAAGTTGAAGGTGTGCCGCTTGATAGCGCGCTCAATGATCTGCGCCGTGGTGTTACCCTTAAGGATGGCAAAACCGCGCCTGCCCGCGTGACCCGTATCGAAGAACCCGATTGGCTCTGGCCGCGCACCCCGCCGGTGCGGTTCCGCAAAACCGTGGCTGATAGCTGGATCGAGATCACCATTACCGAGGGCCGCAATCGACAGGTCCGCCGGATGACCGCCGCCATCGGCACGCCTACCCTGCGCCTGATCCGCACCCAGATCGGGAACTGGTCTTTGACCGGAATTGAAACAGGAACATGGCGCATAAATTAAGGAATCTCTGAACAAAGCCCTGATTTCCGTGCTATAATTCTGGCAGCACTTACGGGAGAATTGGCATTGAAACAGCAGAGTTTTTCGTCACTTGAGCAGGCCTACAAGAAGAAGCGGACCAAGCGCGAGTTTTTT
>JAUZRV010000050.1 GCA_030950105.1 Rhodobacterales bacterium
ATAGTGTATCGTCGTTCATGGCGGGCTGGATTTTCTGCTGGAGGTGAATGATCTTGTTCAACACCAAAATCATACGCTATTTCAACAGCTTGATCTACGCCCACCAACCAATTTACGCCGCTTCATGAATAATACGGGCTAGGACATTAGACCCCGCTTTTTCGTTTGCTGTCTTAACCGGCCAGCGCCGCGCGTCCTTCGCGAAACGCCGACAGTTCCTCGGCCACCAAAAACGCCAGCTCAAGCGATTGCGACGCATTAAGCCGCGGATCACACGCCGTATGATAGCGGCTCGACAGATCTTCGTCCGACACCGCACGCACGCCGCCGGTGCATTCGGTCACATCCTGTCCGGTCATCTCGAAATGCACGCCGCCCGGAATCGTGCCTTCTGCGGCATGAATTCCGAAAAATTCGCGCACTTCACGCAGCACACTTTCAAATGGGCGGGTTTTGAAACCGGACGCCGATTTGATGGTGTTGCCGTGCATCGCGTCACAGGTCCACAACACATTGGCGCCTTCTTCCTTGACCGTCTGGATCAGACGCGGCAGATGATCCGCCACCTGCCCCGCCCCGAACCGCGCGATCAACGTCAACCGGCCGGCCTCGTTCTCGGGGTTCAATTTGGCCATCAACACCTTGAGATCCTCGGAGGTCATCGTCGGCCCGCATTTCATCCCGATCGGATTTGACACGCCTCGGCAGAATTCCACATGCGCGCCATCCGGTTGCCGCGTGCGGTCGCCGATCCACATCATATGTCCCGATCCGGCAAGCCACTTGCCGGTGGTCGAATCAACCCGCGTCAATGCTTCTTCGTATTCAAGCAACAGCGCCTCGTGCGAGGTGTAAAAATCCACCGACTGCAAGGTATGCGCGCGTTCCGAATCAATCCCCGCCGCCTTCATGAAATCAAGCGTGTCCCCGATACGTTCCGCCATCGCGCGGTATTTCGCGGCGTTTTCACCTTTGGTGAACCCCAACGTCCAGGCGTGCACCTGATGCACATCGGCATAGCCCCCCGTCGAAAATGCCCGTAGCAAATTAAGCGTGGCAGCGGCCTGCGTATAGGCCCGCAACATCTTGTCCGGGTCGGGAATCCGCGCTTCCGGCGTAAATTCGATCTCGTTGATGATGTCGCCGCGATAGCTTGGCAATTCCACGCCATTCACGGTTTCCATGTCCGCGCTGCGCGGTTTGGCGAATTGTCCGGCCATCCGGCCCACTTTGACCACCGGCACTTTGGCGCCATAGGTCAACACCATCGCCATTTGTAACATCACTTTGAAAGTGTCGCGAATCGCGTCCGAATTGAACTGTGCGAAACTCTCGGCACAGTCGCCGCCTTGCAACAAAAACGCCTCGCCGCGCGATGCCGCCCCGAGGGCTTCTTTCAAACGCCGCGCTTCTCCGGCAAAAACAAGCACTGGAAAACTCGACAATTGCGCCTCGACAGCGTTCAATTTATCTTGGTCCAGATACTCCGGCATCTGAATCCTGGGCTTGTTGCGCCAGTCAGATTTCTGCCAATTGCTCATTTTCTTTCTCCGGTTTTCTAAAGTTTGCGTTCCGCCTTATACAAAACGATGTTAGCGCTGACCACAACAGAATCGCGCGCCTTTCCCTGCTGAATTTTCGCCTAAAAACTCGGACTACCTCAATGTCGCTCTTGACGGATGCCTATTCCTCTGACCAAGTGATATAAAGAGCGCCGAAAAACCATCCGAAAACCACCGCGGCCCATCACCCGCAAACGATTCCTACCCCCATGACAGGAGCTGCGCGTATGACAACGCAACGCGAATTTATCCAGGTTGATACCGCCACCACCAAACCGCGCCGGTTTGTGTTTGTGTTGCTTGACCAGTTTTCATTGCTGAGCTTTGCGTCGGCCCTAGATTGCCTGCGCATTGCCAATCGCATGTCCGCCAAACCCCTCTATGACTGGGTGATGGCAAGTGAAAACGGCACATATGTGAATTGCTCTGCGGGCACTGAATTCAGGCTGGAAATGGGGCTTGAGGAAATGTTGCGCGACGACACTATTCTGGTGTGCGGCGGCGTTGATATCCATCTTGCGGCCACCAAGAAACTGCTTAACTGGTTGCGCCGCGAGGCCCGCCGCGGCCCGACCCTTGGCGCGCTATGTTCGGCCACCTATGTTTTGGCCAAGGCCGGTCTTCTCGAAGGCAAACGCGCCACCATCCATTGGGAAAACCAGGACAGTTTCGCCGAGGAATTTGAAAATATCGAACTGACCAAATCCATCTTTGTTGTCGATGGCAAACGGTTGACCACCGCCGGCGGCACCTCGTCGATTGATCTCATGCTCAAACTGATTGCCGATGATCATGGCGAAGAATTGGCCAATGCGGTCGCCGATCAATTGATTTATTCGTCCATTCGCACCGATCAGGATACGCAACGCCTTTCGGTGCCGACCCGCATCGGGGTGCGCCATCCGAAACTGTCGATGGTGATCCAGATGATGGAAAACGCCATCGAAGACCCGATAAGCCCCTCGGTGCTGGCGCGTGATGTCGGCATGTCGACGCGCCAACTTGAACGCTTGTTCCGTCGATATCTCAACCGTTCGCCCAAACGCTACTATATGGAGTTGCGCCTGTCCAAGGCCCGCAATCTGTTGATGCAAACCGACATGAGCGTGATCAACGTGGCCCTGGCCTGCGGCTTTGCCTCACCGTCGCATTTCTCCAAATGCTACCGTTCGCATTACAACACCACCCCCTACCGCGAACGCGGATCACAGGCGACGCGGCTCACCATTTGACGTTCGGGGTAACGCAAAGGTGGCTTAAAACTTGGCCATAACTTTGGAAACGGCGGAATTGAGGTGGAAATTGATCACCACGAAATCGTCGTCGCGTTGATGGGTCAAGGCGTAGAAATAGATATAGCTCTCGCCGATCCAGTAGGCCCGCGCTTCCTGGCGCATCCCGCCGCCGAGATCCTCTTGGCGGAACACGGTTTTTTGCCTGAAATCTATGCGGAAAATATCGGTGAATTGCTGTTGCAATCCTTTAAGCTGCTCTGCGCTATATTCATCGCGCCCGCCAAGTGACTGAACAAGCGAGATAAAATCCCGGTTCATGATCTTGTCATCAACAAATGCGTTATACGCTGCGTAATTGTCAAACACGCTATCGCGCTGCTGCGCGGCAACGGCGAGTGGCATCAGCAGAACAACCAGAATACTCAAAAAATACCGCATATAAATCTCCCTTGAAAACGTTGTGGTTTAAAAACCCGACGATACCGCGTTCCCCGATCTTTGCCAACACAACCATAAGGCGCGAAGATATTGGTCATTCTCCGCCTATTGTTGCCGCCACTGCGTCAATCCCCCTGTTTTCAGCCTTTTTCGCAGGCAAGGAGACAGTTTGTAACCAAATTCGCTTTTCTTTCCTCAACATAGGCAATAGGCTGCAGGCCGGAAATAAACATCCAAACTGGGAGAATAAAATGAAAAAACTGCTTTTAGCGACTGCTGCCACGGCCCTTATGGCCGGATCCGTCTTTGCGGGTAGCCATTCCAACGAAATCAAACTCGGCATTATGGTCGGCTTTACCGGCCCGATTGAATCGCTGGCCCCTGCCATGGCCGCTGGCGCCGAACTTGCGATGTCCGAAGTGACCACATCCGGCAAACTTCTTGGTGGCGCAACTGTCACCCCCGTGCGTGCCGATACCGGCTGTATCGACAACGGCCTGTCCACAACCAACGCCGAACGCCTGATTGGTGCCGAAGGCATCAAAGGTCTGATCGGTGGCGATTGTTCCGGCGTAACCGGCGCGATCCTTGCCAATGTTGCGATGCCAAACGGCATGGTGATGATTTCACCTTCCGCCACATCGCCCGGTCTTTCGACTGTAGAAGACAACGGCCTGTTTTTCCGCACATCGCCTTCCGATGCGCGTGAAGGTCAAATCATGGCCGACATTCTGACAGATCGCGGTATCAAATCCATCGCTCTGACCTATACCAACAATGACTATGGCAAAGGTTTGGCCGACGCGATTGAAACATCGTTCAAAGCGGTTGGTGGCACGGTGACTATCGTTGCTTCCCACGAAGATGGCAAAGCCGACTATTCCGCAGAAGTTGGCGCGCTGGCGTCCGCCGGTGGTGATATCCTCGTGGTTGCCGGTTACCTTGACCAAGGTGGTCTTGGCATCATCAACGCCGCGCTTGATACTGGCGCATTCGAAACGTTCGGCCTGCCCGGCGGCATGATCGGTGACACATTGCCGGCCAATGTAGGCGACGCGCTGAACGGTTCGTTCGGTCAAATTGCTGGCGCTGGTGGTGACGGTATCGACAAACTGGTGGCCATCGCAGAACCTGCCGGTTTTGACGCAACTGGCCCTTATTCGCCAGAAAGCTATGACGCCGCCGCGCTGTTCATGTTTGCCATGCAAGCTGCCGGTTCTGCCGAACCTGCCGATTATGTTGGTAAAATCATGGAAGTTGCCAATGCACCGGGCGAAAAAATCTATCCTGGTGAGCTGGCCAAAGGTCTCGAAATCCTCGCAGCAGGCGGCGACATCGACTATGTTGGCGGCTCCGCTGTTGAATTGGTTGGTCCCGGCGAAAGCGGTGGTAGCTACCGTGAAATCGAAGTTGTAAACGGCGAAAACACAACCGTGAAATTCCGCTAAGACCACGATTTGAATTGAAAGCAGCCCGGTTGAAATATGCCGGGCTGTTTTTACACCTTTAGAGGCCACAAGGCCCGAATAACCGATACCGGAATTACATACCTCGGGGGGGACACGGATGATCGTTGTAGAAGATCTCCACAAGCACTTTGGCGGATTTCACGCGGTTGATGGCGCATCGTTGCGCATCGAACCGGGATCAATCACCGGATTGATCGGACCCAACGGTGCCGGAAAAACCACCCTTTTCAATGTGATAGCCGGGGTTCTCAAACCTACATCCGGCCGTGTCACCATGGATGGCGAAGACATCACCGGCTTGCCGCCCCATGAATTATTTCACAAGGGCCTGTTGCGCACCTTCCAGATCGCCCATGAATTTTCGTCCATGACGGTGCGCGAAAACCTGATGATGGTGCCCGGCGCCCAAACCGGCGAAACCCTGTGGAACACATGGTTTGGCCGCAAACGCATTGCCGATGAAGAACGCGCGCTCGCCGCCAAGGCCGACGAGGTTCTCGAGTTTCTGACCATCGACCATCTGGCCGATGAAAAGGCCGGCAATATGTCGGGCGGGCAGAAAAAATTGCTCGAACTCGGTCGCACCATGATGGTGGATGCGCGCATCGTGTTTCTTGACGAGGTTGGCGCCGGTGTGAACCGCACCCTTCTCAACACTATCGGGGACGCGATTATTCGCCTCAACAAGGAACGCGGCTATACGTTCGTCGTCATTGAACACGACATGGATTTCATCGGTCGCCTCTGTGATCCGGTAATTTGCATGGCCGAAGGTCACGTTCTCGCCGAGGGCACATTGGCCGAGATCAAAGCCAACGAACAGGTGATCGAGGCCTATCTTGGCACCGGATTGAAAAACAAAGACAAGGTTTCGGCATGAGAGGGCGGGATGCCTCCGGCGGGGATATTTTTGGAACAATGATATTAGGGCAATGTAAATGAGCGAACCGTTTCTAATTGGCGACGCCATGACTGCCGGTTATGGCAAAGGACCCGATATTCTGCACGACTGCACAATTGCGGTGAACAAAGGCGAGATCGCGGTGATTGTCGGTCCCAATGGGGCCGGTAAATCCACGGCGATGAAGGCGACCTTCGGGATGCTGGATATGCGCGGCGGCGCGGTGCGTCTTGATGGCAAGGACATCACCAAACTGTCTCCGCAGGATCGGGTGATTGCGGGCATGGGGTTCGTGCCGCAAAATGCCAATGTTTTCACATCTCTTACTGTGCAGGAAAACCTTGAAATGGGCGCGTTTATCCGCACCGACGATTTTTCCGATACCATGACGCAGATTTATGACCTGTTTCCGATCCTCAAAGAGAAACGCAATCAGGAAGCCGGCGAATTGTCCGGTGGTCAACGCCAACAGGTCGCCGTTGGCCGCGCGTTGATGACCCAACCCAAGGTTCTGTTGCTGGACGAGCCGACCGCCGGTGTGTCCCCGATTGTGATGGACGAATTGTTTGATCGCATTATCGAAGTGGCGCGCACCGGTATTCCGATCCTGATGGTCGAACAAAACGCCCGACAAGCCCTTGAAATTGCCGATCAAGGCTATGTTCTTGTGCAGGGGCGCAACGCATTTACCGGCACCGGCAAGGATCTGTTGAATGATCCCGAAGTGCGCAAATCGTTTTTGGGAGGCTAGCGATGCGTTGGGTTGCCACAGTATGCCTGATCCTAGGAACGGCGGTGCCGCTCAAGGCGTTTGAACAAACCCGCCTGACCTGTTCCCTGTTGCCGCAATGCACGGTAAATGTGAATTGCAAGGTCATGCTAGTTCTCAATATGGATGTTGAAAAAACCGGCGAGGATTGGACCGTAACTTCTTGGTATGACAGTATGAAACAAGCATCCCTCATCCAGAAATTTCAAAAAATGCCGGTTCCCGACACCCGGTATAATGATCTGTTTTTACAATCCTTCGACGACTTCGGGGGCGGCATAGACATCGCCATTCTGTCCCTGCACGAAGATGGTGGCGTGTCCCTGAACACCATAACCGGCGGTGATATCTCGGGGAATTCGCCCTACATTGGAACTTGCGAGAAAGTGGCCTGACTATGGATTTTCTAAACGCGATCATCGCGATTTCTAATTATGTGCTGGTGCCCGGCATTGCCTATGGCAGTCAACTCGCACTTGGGGCGCTCGGCGTGACCCTGATCTATGGCATCCTGCGGTTTTCCAACTTTGCCCATGGCGACACCATGGCGTTTGGCGCGATGGTTACCATCCTGTTTACGTGGCTGTTCCAGTCCATGGGCATTTCGCTGGGGCCGTTGCCCACTGCGCTTCTGGCCCTGCCGTTCGGTATTCTGGGCACCATGGCGCTTCTGCTGCTTACCGATCGTCTTGTCTATCGGTTCTACCGCGAACAAAAGGCCAAGCCGGTGATTTTTGTGATCGTGTCGCTTGGGGTGATGTTCATCATGAACGGCCTCGTGCGCTTTATCATCGGGCCGGGCAATCAACGGTTTGCCGATGGCGAACGTTTCATCATGTCGGCGCGTGATTTCAAGGCAATGACCGGCCTGCGCGAGGGCCTCGCGATTAAAACCACCCAAGGGTTGACCGTGGTCACCGCCGTCATCGTGGTGATTGCCCTGTTCTGGTTTATCAACCGCACCCGCACCGGAAAATCCATGCGCGCCTATTCCGATAACGAAGACCTCGCGCTACTGTCGGGCATCAATCCCGAACGCGTGGTGATGTATACATGGATGATCGTCGCCGCCCTGACCACCATCGCAGGTGTTCTCTATGGCCTTGATAAATCCTTCAAACCATTCACTTATTTCCAACTCTTGCTGCCGATTTTCGCCTCTGCCATTGTTGGCGGGCTTGGCAATCCCCTTGGCGCCATCGCCGGTGGTTTCGTGATTGCATTTTCCGAAGTCACCATAACCTACGCGTGGAAAAAGGTATTGGTCTATCTGATGCCGACCAATCTGGAACCCACCGGATTGGTGCAATTGCTCTCCACCGACTATAAATTCGCGGTTAGTTTTGTCATCCTGATCGTGGTGCTCTTGTTTCGCCCGACCGGCCTGTTCAAAGGGAAATCGGTATGAACGACACTCTTAAAAATACCGTTCTCTTTGCCGTTGTCGGCGGCATGATGATCTTGGTCGGCATATTCTCCGGCTGGAACGAGGCGCTTTATATCCTCAATATGGGGTTGATAAGCGCGATCATGGCGCTTGGGGTTAATCTGCAATGGGGGTTGGCCGGTCTGTTTAATGTCGGCATCATGGGCTTTGTTGCGATTGGCGGTTTGGCCACCATTCTGGTCACCATGCCTGCCACCTCCGATGCGGTCGATGCCGGTGGCCTGCGCATTGTTCTGGCGATGATAAGCGGGGCGGCCACCATCGGCCTGATCATTTTCACCAAACGCAAGCTGCCCAAATCTCGGATGCGCGCCCTGGTTCTTATTGCCATGGCCATCGTTGGTTTTTTTGTATTCCGCGCCATTTTCGATCCCGCCGTGGATGCCATTGAAAAGGTCAATCCCGCCTCTACGGGGTATCTTGGCGGCCTCGGCCTGCCTGCGGTTATCGCGTGGCCCATCGGTGGCTTGTTCGCCGCCGGTATTGCCTGGTTGATCGGGAAAACCGCGCTTGGTCTGCGCTCTGATTATCTGGCCATCGCCACGCTTGGCATTGCCGAAATCATCCTAGCCGTTCTCAAAAACGAAGACTGGTTGTCACGCGGTGTCAAAAACGTCATCGGCATCCCGCGCCCGACCCTCACCCCCTATGAAATCGACCTGCAAAACAGCGCGAGTTTCGTCGAGAAAGCCGCCGAGTATGGGTTAAGCCCGATCGTCGCCTCCTCGATCATGGTCAAGCTCAGTTACTCGTTGATGTTCACCGGGGTGCTGATCGCGATTTTCATCCTTGCCCAACTCGCCATCAAAAGCCCATGGGGACGGATGATGCGCGCCATTCGTGACAATGAACACGCCGCCGGAGCGATGGGCAAAAACGTCACCGCGCGCCATTTGCAAATCTTCGTGCTCGGCTCTGCCATTGTCGGAATTGCCGGTGCGATGATGACCACAATGGATGGTCAATTGACGCCGGGCACCTATCAACCGCTGCGCTTTACCTTCCTGATCTGGGTGATGGTCATCGTCGGCGGTTCGGGCAATAATCTCGGCTCGATTTTGGGTGGTTTCCTGATCTGGTTCCTGTGGATTCAGGGCGAACCCCTGGGCAATTGGCTCATGCAAACCATCACCTCGGGCATGGCCGACGGCAGCGCGCTCAAGGACCACCTGCTTGGCTCGGCGGCGCATATGCGGTTGCTCACCATCGGGGTGATCCTGCTCATGGTTCTAAGGTTTAGCCCGCGTGGCCTGATCCCCGAAAAATAGCGCGCCCCGCCTGCACAAAGGAAACATTATGCAACATGCCGCCCGCACCGCCGCCTTCAAGGCCCT
>JAUZRV010000051.1 GCA_030950105.1 Rhodobacterales bacterium
AAAAACTCGCGCTTGGTCCGCTTCTTCTTGTAGGCCTGCTCAAGTGACGAAAAACTCTGCTGTTTCAATGCCAATTCTCCCGTAAGTGCTGCCAGAATTATAGCACGGAAATCAGGGCTTTGTTCAGAGATTCCCTAGCAACCGTTAAACAGCGGCTCAAGCAAAAGATTTCGATTGGCACCGGCGACAACAAAGCCATGACCAAGGCCATGCGCGCGCATGCCAATTTTGCCGAATACACGCCCATCGGCCTTCTCTTGATGGTTATGGCCGAACTTCAGGGCGCCCCGATTTGGGCGGTGCATTTCCTTGGTGTTTTACTGGTTGTCGGGCGCTTTATGCATGCCTACGGGTTTGGCCATACACCGCAAATCATCCCGCTGCGCAAATACGGCACCATCCTCACGTTTTCGATGCTCTTGTTAGCTGCAATTGCCAATATTGGGCACGCCATATTTTAAGGGGTGCGCCGACGCCCAAGCCACCACTGTGCAAACACCAGATTGGGAACCCAGCACAACCACGCCAAATAGGGCGAGGCCTCGGTATAGGTAAATCCGACGGCCATGAACCCGAGCAGGTAAACCCGCAAGGTCACGCCAGCGAATGTCAGAGCAAATGAAACCACCATCCAACGTCGGTGGGCGGCAATATTGCGGGCCATCGCATAGCGGATCGCCAACGCCGTGCTCAACATCCACACTATCGACAATAAACCAAATCCGGTTGACGCGACCATACCGCCCTCGGCCCCTATTGCGATGCTCAGGCCGGCGATACCGCTGATTAAAATCGCAAGGCAATATCCGCGCCCAAGCCAGCGATGCACCGCCCCGCGTGGCCCGTTTTGGCGGCGAAACATTTGATAGGCCCCAAGGACAAGCGCCACCGGCGCCAGCGATATGTGGACCCAAAACGCAACGGGTCGCTGATCAATATGCCCTATCATTTCGGGAAACGCCAAAGACATATCGAGAAACAAAAACCGATACGATCCGATAGCAATCAGAACGCTTGTTATGGCCATAAGATAAATTGGCAGGCGGGAACGGGTCATTGCGAATCCTTCGATTTTGACGCTGTCAAGTTATCGGATTAAAATTGACACTGTCAAGTTGCAATGTAATCCTAGCTTCATGACCCAGAAAAAACGCCCTCACCATCACGGAAACCTCCGCGAGGCTCTTATCCTTGCCGGGCTTGAAATCGTGCGCAGCGAGGGGCCGGATGCCCTCACCCTGCGCAAATGCGCGTTGCGCGCCGGTGTCTCGCATGCGGCGCCCGCCCATCATTTCAACGGGGTAACGAGCCTGAGAACCGCAATAATTGCACGCGGCCATCGCATTTTTGCCCAATCCATGCGCGATGCGCTTGCCGATGCCGCCAACCGGAGCGCCACCAGCCCCAAAGAGCAAGTGACCGCCATTTGCGTGGGCTATATCAATTTTGCCCAAACCCACAGCGCCCTGTTTAAATTCATGTTCCAACCCCATGATCAGGATTTTACTAAAATTGATGCTGTTACATCGGATGAGATCAGGCGCGATGCGGGCCGTTCATACGAGGTGCTGCGCACGGCCTGTCATCCGCTGGGGACCACTGAGAAAGAGCGCGCACAGGTGGAAGCCACCATTTGGTCTATGGTGCACGGCTATGCCATGTTGTTTGGGGATGCCAATTCAAATCTCGGCCCTCCGCGCCCCGACAGACCCGAGTCAATCCCCGCCATTACCGATGTGTTGGCCAATCTTAATTGGTCCTTCCTTGGCAAAAACGCCGATTCTAAAGGGAATAGTCAGGAATAATCTGGTGGATCAAAGTTTTTTTGCAAATGCCTACATTTAGCCCTTGCGGCCTGCCGAAAACGCGGTGTATTACGCCCTCACTCAAAGGATGCGGGCGTAGCTCAGGGGTAGAGCATAACCTTGCCAAGGTTAGGGTCGAGAGTTCGAATCTCTTCGCCCGCTCCATTGAGTATAACAAAGTCAACGGCTTACGCCTTACTTTGTAAATTAAAATCCCCATAATTTTTGCCAGACATGCATTGATCATACCCAGACCATACCTTTTTGATGTAATTTCATGCGGCTTCATCTCGTGTTCAGCCCGCAATTACACAGAGATACGTATCGGTGCGCGCGGGCATACACCAACAATTATGAACGTTCTTGCTGCTTGCCGCTCCCTCTGGTCGAAACCGTAACTCTTTGCTTGGCAAGATGTTAAAAAACCGCGCCGTTGGGGAAATCACGCGGCCAATGGTGCAGTTTCATCGGTATTGTGGCCCAAAGTGGACGCTCTTTACATAACGGCAAAGGTAGTTGCATTTTTCTTGCCTGCTGCGGGCACATGTGGAAAATGTAGAAGATCCAGGCGGGGCGATTCCGCAGCGCCATTCTTGCATGGCATCCAATTTCTGATTTTCGGAGTATTCGATGAGACAAATTTCGCGATTAACGACGGCCTTGTCTTGCGCCCGATTATCCAAATTCACAGCCATTGCGATAGTCTCGATTGCCGTGCAACTGTCGGCGCAACCGCTGGCCGCGCAATCCGGAAACCTCGTGGTGCCACCGAAAGACCCGGCCACCTCAAACACGCTTGGCACCCCGCAGGAACGGCATCCCTCCAGATTGCTGAATTTCAACACCGCATACCAATTGCGCGCCGGTGAAATCGAGGTGCATGTCGGCACCCACCAAACCACGCCCGGATATGCCCGCACCGGCACAGGCAACCAGATTTATTACGGCGGCATTGATTGGGGCGTCACCGATAGAATTCAACTTCGCATGTCACGCCAACATTTTGAAGATCCGGTAAGCCGCCCGATCAACGGGGTTTTCTATCCAATCCGGTTTCAATCGCTTGGGGTTGCCGCCAAGATCCGCCTCTATCAGGGCGAGCGCATTTCGATCGCGGCCGAAGGTGCCATTGAACGTTTTGTTTTTGAATCCGATCTTTTTGGGTCACGGGGAGGTGTCGACGGGGTCAACGTCATCGGCGCGCTACATTTGCCCGTCACCTATGCGGCGTCACCACGGCTTAATTTCCATGTCACACCCGGGGTTTCAGTATTTCCCGACACGATAAATGGCCTGCCTTTTTATGGAACAATCGCGAGCCTCGGTGCCGGTTTCAGTTGGAAACCAAATGCGCGCTGGTTGGCATATGGGTCGGTGGTCTATCCCTTTGGTCCCGGCGGAAATACCATTTCAAGCACCGCCGCGATCACCCGTGTGCCAATCTGGACTGCAGGCATGCGATATAACGTTAGCCCGAAAATTGCGGTAGATCTCTATGCGACCAACGGTATTGGCCTGACATCGGCAACCAGCGTGCTGTCGTTTTTCCCGAATGGCGACACCCCGTTGTTCGGGGCGCGGCTTGTTTATACGCCGGGACGTTCCGCGGCCTACCGCCCCAATTATAGAGGATTTTCCGCCACGCCATTGAGCGCACGCAATCGTTCATTGCAGCAAAACGGGTTCACCCTAACCTCTGCCGATACTCTTGCCGCGGGAACGTTCATGACAACCGGACAATCCGGCACTTTTGGAAACCTTGGGGGCGGCGCATTGCTTAGCCCTGACCACGATGGCCAGGTCGAAGCCTATTATGAACAATATGCGGTCGACGGAAGCGTCGGCAGAAACCGCACGCCCAACGACAAATCACGCTACATGGTTGGCGGCAAATTACGCCTGATGGACGAAAACAACGGCAGCGCCTTGTCCCTCTCGGTGAGCACCCTGTTAGGACGCGACACAGGCCGCACTGGAGTGTTCTATGCCGATGTAGCCACCAGCCGCAAAGTCAACACACGCCTGGCGTTGACGGTCAATCCAAAGTTGGCCGCCTATGGCAGCACCACACAGTTCGGCATTGGTTTGGGCGCGAATTACCAACTTACACGTGATCTACAGGCCATCGCCGAAGTCACCCCTCTTATCCACGGGTATACGCCGGTCTGGGCGGCAGGCGTGCGTTACCAAATCCCCAAAACCTCGGTCAATATTGATCTCCATGCGACCAATGCGATCGGGGCGCACGGGCTTGGCACACTGGTTTCCCAAAACGAAACCAAATTTGTATTTGGGGCCACAATGCGGTTTGGTTTGAAATGGAACTGATCCCGCACTGTCCTTAGACCTGCACTGTCCTTCGAGCCGAACAGGCAATAGACCCGCAAAGGGGAACAATGAAAATAGCTGCGATTACAATGGTCTACCGGGATTACTGGGCGCTTGGCCAATGGTATGATCATTTTTCGCGTCACATCGGCGCCCAAAATCTCTTTGTTATCGCACATGGGGCCGACCCCGAAATCGCACGCATTTGCCCACAAGCCAGTATTATTACCATCCCGCGTGATGATCTTGCCGGTTTTGACCGCACCCGCGGTAATATGCTCAATGCGTTTCAAAATGGCTTATTGAAAATTTATGACTGGGTTATTCGCACCGACGCCGACGAATTAATTTGCCTCGATCCGGCGCATTATTCCGGATTTGAACAATTTTTCGATCAACATCCCAAAGCCCGCGCGGTTTTTTCTATTGGTATGGATTTGTTCGAAAAAGAAGATGACCCACCTTTCAAAGGCGATATGCCGCTATTTTCACAACGCCGCGCGGCCTGTCTTACCGGCCACTACAGCAAGGCATGGGCGGTTTCCGGGCGGGTGGCATTGGTGCGCCACGGTGTTCAGGTCCGCCCACGCAAGGTGCAAGGTTTCAAATTTGTCCTGCCAAGGGGGGTCTATCTGGTGCATTTGAAATACGCCAATTTTGCCGCGTTGGAAAAATCCAACACCCACCGTATCGAGATCGCAAACGGCGACCAAAAGGGCCTACCGGGCGCAATGTGGAAAAATGCAAAGGCAGATGCACAGAGGTTTTTGCGCAAAAGCCGTGCCAAAATGCACGAACCATGGGACCAAGCGATCGATTATGTTTACGACGAGCTGGCAGAATCACCAGTGCGCGAACCGGCCAAAGGTCTGGTGCGGGTGCAGTCCATGAATTTCGAATTTCGAACCACTTTGCCAGACTGGTTTGCCAATCCGCAAAACTATATTCATAAGTTCCAGACATAAATCTCGCAAAAAGGCCAATTTATGTGCGGAAGTGCGCAACCGCGTGTCGGGCGGTCACCCCGCCCCATCGGAGGCGCCGCATGCCGTGAGATAAAAGAAATGGTGTGCGCCAACATCATACTACAAACGCCGGAAGCTCTCGGTGTTTTTGCAAAACACCTGCCGCTCACCCCCATTGTAGAAACCTTGTTGGCCCTTCTGTTCCTGAAGAACCATTGGTGCACCTCAACAGAGAAAGGTCGAACGCACTATTTGATGAATTAGGGAAACTCTGAACAACATGGCTTTCGGCATGCGGAAGTTGTCGATTGCCGCTCGGGTTCACGGCACCAGCCGTTTTGCGGCCGCTTTCGCGACTGTTTTACCCCGCTCCCCTGATTTCAGGCAGACTCCGCCCTCAAG
>JAUZRV010000052.1 GCA_030950105.1 Rhodobacterales bacterium
TTGGCCGGTGACAAAGCTTGCCTTGTCAGAGCATAAAAACAGGATCACCTCGGCAATTTCGTCCTCGGACCCATAGCGGTTGAGCGGAATCGCATCGTAATAGGCCGCGATGATTTCAGGGGCATGCACAGCCATGGCCAATTTGGTTTTAACAGGTCCGGGTGCCACACAATTGACCCGCACGCCGTCTTCGCCAAGCTCGGCAGCCTGCTGTTTGGTCAGGTGAATTACCGCCGCTTTCGAGGTGCCATAGGCGACGCGCAATGTTGACGCGCGCAGGCCCGAAATCGACGCAATATTCACGATAGCACCGCTAACCTTGCGCAAATGCGGGATCGCGGCCTGCGAACATAGGAAAACCCCGTCGAGATTGGTTTCCATTACCGTGCGCCATTTTTTAAAATCGGTGTCTTCAATGCGCGAAAATTCGGCCACGCCGGCATTGTTTACCAACGCGTCGATACGGCCAAATTCCGCCGCGACTTTGGCCACCATTGCATCTACGTCTTCGGGCACAGAGACATCGCAAATCACCGGCAAAACATCCGACAATTGGCCGGCAACTTTCATCAACTCGTCGGCGTCACGATCGACCATTGCCACCTTGCGACCCTGCGCCAAAAATAGCCGCGTTGTCGCCAAGCCAATGCCACGCGCAGCCCCCGTTACGATTGCGGTTTTCTGTGTCATATCAATGTCCTTTAAGCCGATTGTTCAGCCGTCGGTTTATAGCCGAACGACCCTTCGAGCAAATTCCGCGTATAAGGGTGGCTGGGGTTCATTGCGCGCATATCCTCAACGCTTAGAACCTCGACGATTTCGCCATTTTGCATGACCGCAGTTGCATCACACATGTGCGCGACAACGGCCAAATTGTGGCTCACCATCAGATAGGTCAGTTTGTGTTCGTCGCGCAGATCCGACAATAGATTAAGCACTTCTGCCTGAACCGATACATCGAGCGCCGAAGTCGGTTCGTCCAGTAGAATAACACTTGGCTCAGGGGCCAGAGCACGCGCAATTGCCACCCTTTGACGTTGCCCACCAGAGAGTTGATGGGGATACCGAAAACGGAATTCACGGCCAAGCCCGACATCATCCAAAAGTTGCAAAATACGCCGATCAACATCCTTAAACCCATGTAGGAAAAGGGTTTCTCCGAGAACCTGATCAACAGAGTGGCGTGGGTGAAGCGAGGCGTAGGGGTCTTGAAAAACCATCTGCACATCTTTGTAAAAGGTTTTTGGGCGTTTGTGTCCAAGCGTCAAATCACCAATTTTCAAACCGCCAGACCATGTCGGAACCAGCCCCATAATCGCCCGCAGGATGGTTGATTTACCAGATCCGCTTTCGCCAACAAGGCCAAAGCTCGACCCCGAGGGCACATCAAACGAGGCACCTTTAACGGCGTCGACACGTTCTTCATGATCGCCAAACCAGACGTTCAGGTTTTCAACAGATATATCGCTCATGATGCCCCACTTACGCTTGCGGCTTCACGCCATGCCGGATCGCGTTTCAACACTTCGAGCCGTTGTTGTGGTGCATCCAGACGCGGCAAAGACCCGAGCAATCCGCGCGTATACGGGTGCTTTGCCTCGTGGAGTTTGTCGGCGTCGCATACTTCAACAATACGCCCCGCATACATGATCAAAACGCGGTCACAAAAGGACGCCACCAGGTTAAGATCATGACTGATAAAAATCAGGCCCATCCCACGTTCACGCACCAGCCGGTCAATGATCGACAACACTTGTGTTTGCACCGACACATCAAGCGCCGATGTGGGTTCGTCCGCGATTAGAATTTTGGGTTCGGTGACAAGCATCATCGCGATCATAATGCGTTGCCCCATGCCCCCCGACATTTCGTGCGGGTAGGCACGCATCACCCGTTCCGGATCACGAATTGATACCGCTTCGAGCATCTCGATCGCCTTGGCCCACGCCTGTTTGCGCGACGCGCCTGTGTGAAACCGGTAAATCTCCATGATCTGGTCGGCAATGGTCATCACCGGATTAAGCGAGAATTTCGGATCCTGCATAACCATCGAAATTTCCTGTCCGCGCACGCCCTGCATTTCACGCTCTGACATCTTTAGAAGGTCGCGCCCTTTATAGTGCAGTTTATCCGCCGTCACCCGTCCGGGCGCACGGATCAACCGCAAAATAGCGCGCCCTGTCATGGATTTTCCAGAGCCACTTTCGCCAACAATTCCAAGGCGTTCTTGGCCGAGGGTAAAGGAAATTTGGCGCACCGCCTCAAATTCACCTTGGCGGGTGGGGAAGGTCACCGTAAGGTTTTCAACGTCAATAAGATTGGTCATGCGCTGTCTCCGTCTTTGGGATCAAGAACATCGCGCAGGCCATCGCCCAACAGGTTAAACCCGAGTGAAACCGTGAAAATCGCCAAGCCGGGGATGGTGGCCACCCACCATGAATCAAGGATAAAGCGACGCCCTTCCGATATCATCGCGCCCCATTCAGGGCTGGGCGGTTGCGCGCCGAGGCCCAGAAACCCAAGGCCCGCCGCCGCCAGAATTACACCGGCCATATCAAGGGTCACCCGCACAATCAGCGAGGAAATGCACAGTGGCCAGATGTGTTTGGTAATAATACGAAACGCCCCGGCCCCTTGCAGTTTTACCGCCGCAATATAATCGGAATTGCGAATGGTCAGCGTCTCGGCCCGTGCAATCCGCGCATAAGGCGGCCATGCGGTAAGCGAGATCGCCAACACTGCGTTTTCGATGCCCGCACCCAATGCGGCCACAAAGGCCAGCGCCAGAACCAACCGTGGAAAAGCAAGAAAAATATCGGTAATGCGCATCAAAATCGCGTCGACGATGCCGCCAGTATATCCCGCGACAGTGCCCACCAACAGGCCCACAATCGGGGCAATCAGTGCGACCAATGCCACAATATAAAGCGTAATCCGCGACCCGTAGATCACCCGTGAAAGCAGGTCACGGCCAAGGCTATCGGTCCCGAGAATATGGCCCTCGGCACCCATTGATTGCAAACGCCCGATCAGGTTTTGTTCAAACGGATCATGCGGCGACAGAAGCGGTGCAAACGCCGCCATACCCAGCAACAGGATTAAAATCGCCAGACCAACCATCGCCATCGGATTGGCCTTGAGGGTGAGCCAACCGGCATAAAGTGCTGCAAATCGTGCGTGGCGGCGCGATGTGGGCGTGTCGGTCATCAACCACGCGCGCAGGCCTTGTTTTTCTATTTCTGCCATTATTTCGCCCTCGGATCAAAGACACGGTAGAGAAGATCGGAGAAGATATTGAGCAGCACAAAAATCAGCCCGACAACGATGGTTCCGCCCAACACTGCGTTCATATCTGCCGACAAAAGCGCCGTGGTGATATATTGGCCAATACCCGGCCATGAAAATATGATTTCGGTCAGAACCGACCCTTCGAGAAGATTGGCATAAGACAGCGCGATCACCGTAATCAATTGCACGCGAATGTTCTTGAACGCGTGCCGCCAGATCACCGTGCGTTCGGGCAATCCCTTGACCCGCGCCGTCGTGATATATTCTGCGCTCATCTGTTCAAGCATAAAGGATCGCGTCATGCGACTTATGTAAGCCATTGAATAGTAACCCAAAATAGACGCCGGCAGGATGATATGACTAAGCGCGTTCTTGAAAATTTCCCAATTGCCGTCCAATGCGGAATCAATCAGAATCATGCCCGTTACCGTCGGCACCATATCAACATAGAAGATGCCGACGCGGCCCGGCCCGCCGACCCAGCCAAGAATTCCGTAGAACACCAAAAGCCCCATCAGGCCAAGCCAGAAAATCGGCATCGAGTAGCCGACAAGCGCAACAACGCGGGCGAGCTGATCAATCCAGGTGCCACGCTTCACAGCGGCAATCACGCCCAGAGGAATACCCAAAGTCACCCCCATAATGGTGCCCAATGTGGCGAGTTCCAGAGTGGCGGGGAACACCCGTTTGATGTCTTCGGCGACAGGGCGTGCATTCAGCAAAGAAACCCCGAAATCACCGTGCAGAACATCCCAGATGTAGATAAAAAATTGAACAATGATCGGCTTGTCCAGACCGAGGGCCGCATATGCGTCATCATAGGTGGATTTGCTTGCCTGTTCGCCGACGATCGACAGAACCGGATCAATCGGCATCACCCGACCAATGACAAATGTCACAAACGCCAACCCCAACATGGTGATCAAAATCGACCCGATGGTTTTAAGCGTGAGGCGCAGCGCGGGCGAGGAAAAGGGCGACCTGCGCCGCCCTTGCCCGTTTTTTTCAGCCATCGCCATTATTTAGTGATCGGCCAGTAGGAAACCGCAGTAATCGCGCCGCCCAGGTTCATGTTGGCCACGTTATCGGCGCGTCCGGTTTGTTCGATCTTCTGGAACAGAACCGCAAATGGCGCCACTTGGCGGAATTCGGCCTGAATGTCGGCATACATCTGTGCACGCACATTCCGGTCGCCTTCGATCACAGCAGCGGCCACTTTTTCGGTCAAACCATCGGTGCCCCATGCATTGCGCCATGCCAGAAGACCAGTGGCCTTGGCTTCGTCGGTATTGACCGGGTTATAGGCAAATGTGCCCGCGTTGGTGTGTGGATCTGGATAATCCGGACCCCAAGCGCCCATATACATATCAAGTTCACGCGCGCGGTAACGACCAAGAATTTGCTTGGCTGTGCCCACGGTGATGTTCAACTTGATACCGGCCTGCGCAAATGTATTTTGCAAGGATTGCGCGATCTCGATACGCTCTTGTGCCTCGCGAACACCCACTTCGATTTCGAGACCTTCAACACCGGCAGATGCCAGCAATGCTTTGGCCTTTTCGATGTTCAGGCTAAACGGATTTTCACCCACAGCGCCAAGATATGTCGCTGGCAAGAAATTCTGGTGGATCACATATTGGCCTTTGAGGAAGGAATTTTGCATGCCTTCATAATCAACCAGATATTTGATCGCCTCTTTGACTTCTGGCTTGCTCAATACCGGATGCTTCTGGTTGAGCGAGATATACATCAAACGCCCGCGCAGTTCGCTATCAACCGCCACACCGTCAGCACCGGAAATACCGGCCACATCATCGGGGTTCAGGTTGCGCGCAACATCAATATCACCGCGTTCAAGCATCAAACGCTGCGTAGAAGATTCCTGCACGTGGCGCACGATGACACGTTCCATCGCTGGCGCACCGAGATAGAAATCCGGGTTGGATTTCAGGGTTACGGAATCGTTTGGTTTCCAGCTAACCAATGAATAAGCACCGGAACCGGCCGAATTGGTTTTGAGCCATGTATTGCCCATATCGCCATCAACTTCGTTGGCCATCACCAGCTCTTTATCGACGATGCCGCCAATGGTGGCTGTCAGGCAGTTCAACACAAAAGATGTCGCATAGCGTTGATCGGTTGTGATGCTGACGGTGTTGCCCTCGGCGCGGATCATGTCCATTGCATTTTCGGCGGTAAAGCCAAATTGCGTCAGAATAAACGACGGGGTTTTGTTCAGGATCACCGCGCGTTGCAACGACCATGCCGCATCTTCGGCACGCACCGGATTGCCCGATTGGAACTTCACACCTTCACGCATGGTGAACGTAATGGTTTTGCCATCCTCGGAAACGGTCCAGCTCTCCGCGAGATCAGGACCATAACCGGCGCTCAGGTTCATCGGGTCGAAATTAACCAGTTTGCCATAAAGATTGCGGCTCACGTCGGAACCGGCAAATTCAAAACTCTCGGCGGGATCAAGCGTGGTAATATCATCAATCCGGTTGGCAATCACCAGCATATTCGCAGGCGTTTCGGCAGCAACAGGTGCGGCAGTAAGCGTCATCGCGAACCCCATCACCACACCGGCCATAATATGTTTGAATGGTCTCATTTTTATCTTCCTCTTTGTTGGTTTTCGTTAACTCTAGCAGTTTCCCTGCCTTTTCGCCTCAATTTCTATCAAATCACTTCCAGGTCTCGTCCAGCACCCGAAGCCAGTTGCCATGGCACAGCTTTTCCATCAAAGCGCCGCCATATCCGTGCGCCACCATAGCAGCGCGTAAATTTGGCAGCCCCGCCACGTCATCAATGTTGGCAGGCACCATCGCACCATCGAAATCGGACCCAAGGCCGACACCGTCTTCGCCAACATGTTCCATCATGTGATCGAGGTGACGTAGCATAACATCAAACCCGACATCGGGGTGCATCTGCCCATCGGGGCGCAAAAACGCGCAGGCATAATTCAATCCAACCATGCCACGGCTTTCCCCGATCGCATCCAACTGCCGATCGGTCAGATTGCGCGCATGTGGGCAAATAGCATAAGCATTTGAATGGGTTGCAACCAATGGCGCATCCGAATGTTTGGCCACATCCCAAAATCCGGCCTCGTTCAGGTGGGACAGATCAATCATGACACCGAGTTCGTTACAGCGCTTAACAAGGCGCAAACCGGCCTCGGTTAACCCCGGTCCGGTATCCCCTGTTGAAGGAAACCGGAACGGCACCCCTTCGGCAAAAATGGTCGGGCGCGACCACACCGGCCCGATTGAGCGCAGACCAGCGGCGTAAAGAACATCAAGCGCGTGGAGATCGCTATCAATCGCCTCGGCCCCTTCCATATGCAGGATCGCCGCCATTTTACCGCTGGCAAAACAGGTGCGCAAATCCGTTGCCGTATGGCAGATTTTAACCGCGCCCAGTTCTTCCATGCGCAACAGGATCGCGATTTCTTCCATGATGACCGGCATCGCCGCATCATAGGGCACCGCCGCAGGGCACGGCACATCATATGTCGGCTGCGTCATTTCGGCGTATTTATCATCCAGAGACGTGCCATCGGCGGGTGAGCGCACATAAAGCGCAAAAAATCCGCCGCCAAATCCGCCGACCTTGGCGCGCGGGATATCAATATGTCCAACGCGGCCATCAATAAACGTCTGTGCGGTATCCGGTCCGCCATCGATATGCAGTTTCAACAAGACATCATTATGCCCGTCAAATATCATCGGTATTGTTGGTTCTGACAAATGTTCCTCCCAAAACATCAACGCGGATTTGGCGTTTTAATGCAAAACCTTACCACCCCCGCAGATGGCACAGCCTAACAATCAACCTTTCGTTATGACCAGCCCTATGGTAATGATGAAAAATCATAGAGCTATGACTTATACTGGAGGCAGCAATGCCGCGTAAAAACTGGCACTCCTTGCCCGAATATCAGGCATTGCGCGCAATGATGGAGGGAAACACGACTGCGTCCGCCGCGCGTCGGCTTGGACTTTCGCAATCGGCGGTATCACGATCCCTTTCCAATCTTGAATCGCGCGTAGGCAGCTCCCTGTTCGAGCGTGATTCCGGTCGCTTGTCACCGACGGCCGCCGCTGTGCGTCTGAACGCGCGGCTCGACGCGTTGTTTGCCGCACTTGACGATATCGACGGGCCAACAGAAACCGCCGTGGAAAACCTGCGTCTGATTGCCCCGCCGACTTTCGCCAACAATTTTCTGGTTTCTCACATGGCACGGTTCATAAAATCACACCCCGAGTGTTATACCAGCCTCGAAATCAGCACGTCTGAAGATGTGATTTCCGGCATACAGCAAGACCAGTATGACCTTGGTATTATTAGTGTTGAACTCACCCGTGCCGGTGCAAAACTGATCCCGTTTCGCCGCTCGGTCGCCGCCTGTGCAATGCCGGTTGATCACCCGTTGGCCAGCAAGCAATTGATCGAACCCGCCGATTTACACCGTGAACCCCTCATCGCCTTGAGTTATCGCCATGCCCGCCGTGCCCAGCTTGACAAGCTCTTGCACGAAAGCGGCGCAAAACCGCAGATGATCGCGGAAGTATCCACCTCTGCGGCCGCCATTGATCTGGTGCGCCTCGGGGTCGGCATCGCCATAGTCAGCCCGTTTCCCTCGGTGCAAAATGGCATCGAAAACGTGGTTTTCCGGCCTTTTTCCTCGGCGATTTCGTATCAAACCTATTTTGCAGCGCCGGATCATCGGCCCCTGTCACGGTCGGCACGTCATTTCATGGCACAGGTCCGCCTGCACACCGCCAAAGACCGCTTTTCCACCACAGTTTAGACCGCTATTTCATCGCGCTTTGGCAGCACCCAATCAGGGCGGACAAAATGACAGGTATACCCGTTTGGTTGGCGTTCCAGATAATCCTGATGCTCGGGTTCCGCCTCCCAGAATTCCGCGAGAGGGCCGATTTCGGTAGCGACTTTACCGGGCCATAAACCCGATGCCTCAACATCGGCAATGGTATTGATCGCCTCGAGACGCTGCGCCTCGTTGGTGTAATAGATCGCCGAACGATACGACGCCCCGCGATCATTTCCTTGGCGCATCGGTGTCGTCGGATCGTGAATCTGAAAGAAAAACTCCAACAGTTTCCGATAACTGGTGCGTGCCGGATCAAAAACAATCTCGATCCCTTCGGCATGGTCGCCATGATTGCGATAGGTCGCATTGGCCACATCGCCCCCCGTATACCCGACGCGCGTTGCAACGACGCCGTCCAGACGCCGGATCAAATCCTGCATACCCCAAAAACACCCGCCCGCAAAAACCGCTTTTTCATGCTCGTTTGTCATTTTGTTCGCTCCGTTTATAACCCGTGCGACCCAACCACATATCGCTGCGGCCGCGCAAGCCCTCGACGCGCGTATCACAACAGCTTGAATTCATCCGCGTGCTCTGAAAAACTGGGGGTCGAAACCAGCCGTGGAGTGCCAATTATGACGTCCCCCAAATCCGTTTTACGCGGTCCCACCAATACGCCGCTTATTAATGCCACGATTCCACAGCTTCTACAGCGCTCCGTTGAAAAATTCGGGCCGCAGGAGTGTATGATATTTCCGCGCCAGAATATCCGCTATACCTACCGCGAATTTTCCGACAAAGTTGATGCCCTCGCTGCCGGTTTTCTCGCGCTTGGCCTAAATCCCGGCGATCGGGTGGGGATCTGGTCGCCCAACCGCGTTGAATGGGTTTTGACCCAGTTCGCCACCGCCCGCGCCGGCCTTATTCTGGTGAATATCAATCCGGCATATCGTTTGTCGGAAGTTGAATACGCCCTCAACAAAGTCACCTGCAAGGCGCTTGTTTTGGCGAAATCTTTCAAATATTCCATGTATTTAGAGATGGTTCAAACCCTCGCACCGGAACTTGAAACCTGTGCCGCCGGTCACCTCAACGCGGCAAAACTTCTCAACGCGGCAAAACTTCCGCATTTGCGCAATGTGATTATCATGGGAAGCGCAGCAAAAGGCACCTACGCCTTTGACGCGGTCCCTGCCCTTGCCACGCCAGATCACGACGACCGCCTTGATGAAATCGGCGCTATGCTTTCCCCCGATGACCCGATCAACATTCAGTTCACATCCGGCACCACCGGCGCCCCCAAAGGCGCGACACTGACCCACCATAACATCGTCAATAATGCCGGTTTCACCACCGACCGCATCAATCTTGGCCCCACTGATCGCCTCTGCGTTCCGGTGCCGCTTTACCATTGTTTTGGTATGGTCATGGGCGTTCTCGGCGCGATTACCAAGGGCGCGGCTTTGGTTTTTCCGGATGAGGGGTTTGATCCGATCACCACCTTGCAGGCCATATCGGACGAACGTTGCACCGCCGTTTACGGTGTCCCAACCATGTTTGTGGCCATGCTGCAAGACCTCGAAACCGGCGATTTCGACGTGAGCAGCCTACGCACCGGCATCATGGCAGGCGCCCCCTGTCCGGTGGATGTCATGGAACGCGTCAACACGCAGATGAACCTGCATGAAATGACCATTTGCTATGGCATGACCGAAACCGCGCCGGTGTCGTTTCAGAGTTTCGTCGATGATCCGATCGACAAACGGTGCGGCACCGTGGGGCGCATCCATCCGCATCTCGAGGTGAAAATCATTGACGAGACCGGCAATCCGGTTGCGGTTGGCGAAACCGGAGAGCTGTGCACCAAAGGCTATTCGGTGATGGACGGATATTGGGGCGAACCCGAAAAAACCGCCGACAGCATTGTCGATGGCTGGATGCACACGGGGGATCTTGCCACTCTGGATGACGCGGGATTTTGCTCCATAGTGGGGCGCCTAAAAGACATGATTATACGCGGCGGCGAGAACATATATCCACGCGAAATCGAGGAGTTTCTATTTCGCCACCCACAAATAAGCGCCGTTCAAGTATTTGGAATACCACATGAAAAACTCGGAGAAGAAGTTTGCGCATGGGTAATTGCCAAACCTGGAGAGACACCGGACCCGCAAGCGATCCGTGATTTCTGCCAAGGTCAAATCGCCCACTATAAAATTCCTGCACATGTGCGTATTGTCGACAAAATCCCGATGACGATTACCGGCAAACCGCAGAAATTTGTGATGCGCGATGCGATGGTCAAGATGATGTCAGAGGGCGGTTAGCCGCATTTTGAATGGCCGCAACTGCCACACGTCATACAGCCTTCGATCATACGCATGTCGTATTGCCCGCAACTCGGACAGGCAGGGCCGCGGGGGGCGCCAAGATTGACCACTTCGGCTTGCGGGTCCGATTTCAACCCCATTCCGACGCCTTTTATAAACCCGATGTGGATCATATGCTGTTCAATCACGCCGCCAATCGCGGCCAAAATGGACGGCACATATTTTCCGTTCATCCAACTGCCGCCGCGCGGATCAAATACGGCCTTTAATTCCTCAACCACAAATGACACGTCCCCGCCGCGCCGGAAAACCGCCGAAATCATCCGCGTGAGGGCCACAGTCCACGCGTAATGCTCCATGTTTTTGGAGTTGATAAACACCTCGAAAGGGCGGCGATGGCCATTGGAAACCAGATCGTTCACGGTGATGTAAATTGCGTGTTCGCTATCGGGCCATTTCAATTTATAGGTCGCCCCTTCCAGAGATTTTGGCCGGTCAAGCGGCTCACTGATATACACCACATCGGCCCCGGTATCGATCTCTGGCGCTTTCTCGGTCCCTTCGGAAACCGTCAGGATTGATCCGGTCACCGCATTGGGCCGATAGGTTGTGCACCCCTTACAACCGCTGTCCCAGGCCTGCATATAAACGTCCTGAAATTCGTCAAAACTGATGTTTTCCGGGCAATTGATGGTTTTCGAAATCGAACTATCTACCCATTTTTGCGCGGCGGCCTGCATCTTGACATGATCGGCAGGGGCAAGGGTCTGGGCATCAACAAAGTGATCGGGCAGCGGCGTGTCACCCAATTGATCACGCCACAATTGCACAGCATAATCAACAACTTCCTCTTCAACGCGGCTGCCATCCCGTTGCAAAACTTTGCGCGTATAGGCATAGGCAAACACCGGTTCGATGCCACTGCTGACGTTGCCCGCATAGAGACTTATGGTGCCGGTTGGCGCTATCGAGGTGAGCAATGCATTGCGAATACCATGTTCGCGGATCAAATCGCGCACATCACTGTCCATCGCGCGCATGGTGCCACTGGCAAGATAGGGTTCGGCGTCAAACAAGGGGAACGCGCCTTTTTCCCGTGCCAAACCCACCGACGCCAGATATGCGGCGCGCGCGATCGCGTGCAACCATTGCTCGGTCTGACGCGCCGCCTCGTCCGATCCATAGCGCTCGCCAACCATCAACAGCGCATCCGCCAGCCCGGTCACCCCAAGACCGATCCGCCGTTTTGCCGCCGCCTCGCGCGCTTGCGCTTCAAGCGGGAATTTTGACACATCAATCACGTTGTCCATCATGCGCACAGCAACCGCCACCAGATCGGTCAACGCCTTGATATCAATCCCTGCCTCTGCCCCGAACGGATCCCTGACCAGCCGTGCAAGATTGATCGAGCCAAGCAAACAGGCGCCATAAGGCGGCAACGGTTGTTCCCCACACGGGTTGGTGGCGGCGATATCTTCGCAATACCCGAGGTTGTTGGCGTCATTGATCCGGTCAATAAAAATCACTCCCGGTTCGGCCTGATCATAGGTGGATCGCATGATCCGGTTCCACAAATCGCGCGCTTGCACTGTGTGAAATATTTTACCCCCAAAAGTCAGATCCCAAGGTCCGTCGGCTTTTACTGCTTCCATGAAATCATCGGTAATCAACACCGACATATTAAACATGCGAAGCCGCGCCGGATCGGATTTGGCGGTAATAAACTGTTCAATATCAGGGTGATCACAACGCATCACCGCCATCATCGCCCCACGGCGGCTTCCGGCCGACATGATCGTGCGGCACATTGCATCCCACACATCCATAAAACTCAACGGGCCGCTGGCATCCGCTGCCACGCCTTTGACGCCCGCCCCTTTGGGCCGCAATGTCGAAAAGTCATACCCGATACCGCCGCCCTGTTGCATGGTGAGGGCGGCCTCCTCCAACTGGCGAAATATCCCCGAAATACTGTCGGGAATCGTGCCCATGACAAAACAGTTAAACATCGTCACTTTGCGCGCGGTGCCGGCCCCCGCCGTGATTCGACCCGCAGGGAGAAATTTAAAATCTTCCAGAGCGCTATAAAACGTCTGTTCCCATGCGGCGGCATCATCTTCAATCGACGCAATATCGCGGGCAATCCGGCGCCACGTATCCTCGACCGAGGCATCAATCGGCGTGCCATCCGCGGCCTTGAAACGGTATTTCATATCCCAAATAGATTCGGCAATCGGGGCGGAAAAACGGGTCATAGGGGAATCCTTTGGCAACGACAAAATGGGCAGGCTCCATTGATACTCTGTTCCAGGCATGTTTTCTAGGGGATTGCGGCAAGAATTGTGTGCTTTATTATTGCCGCCGCAACACTTGGTGGATTCGGGGGAATCATCGTGTCAAAACCAACGCTCCACATGATCAAACTCTCTGTCGGCACTGAATCCGTCGAAACCCTTGTCCTGTGGCAACAGGAAAGGCGCGTGCAAACCACCGACGGGTTGCCCCGTCATGTCACCCGCATGTGGCCCAAACGCGGCGATGAATTGCTGGCCGGCGGGTCCATATTCTGGGTGATCAAAGGCACTATACAGGCGCGCCAACGTATTTTGCGCCTCGACGAGGTGACCGGTGAAGACGGTATCCGGCGCTGTGCGATTGTCCTTGATCCGCTATTAATCCGCACCGAACACGCGCTCAAACGCCCGTTTCAGGGCTGGCGCTATCTTAAACCCGCCGATGCGCCGTCGGATTTGGCGATTGCGCGCCAACACGAAGACCCGCTTCCCGTTGCCCTGAGCGCCGCATTGGCGGAAATCGGTGTGCGTTAACCCGCGCGTTAACCAAGGTTTAATTGGGTTAACAATGTTGCCATAGTCGCGCGATCTTGCTCGGACATCTCGGCCTTTTGCGACCGGAATAATGTGGCTTGCGACTTCAAGATCAAGCCATCCTGCAACAATTTCAAATGGTTGGCAAAAAGCGTTGCGCCAGAGGATGTAATATCGGACACCGCCTCTGCGGTCTCGTTTTTAATCGTGCCCTCGGTCGCGCCCTGACTATCGACAAGCTGATAATCCGCCACACCGCTTTCGCGCAAAAATTCACGAGTGAGGCGATGGTATTTTGTGGCAATCCGCAACCGAAACCCGTGCGCGCGCCGAAACGCGGCCGCCGCCGCATCTAGATCATCCAACGTATCTACATCGACCCAGCAGGCAGGCACCGCAATAATCAGATCTGCATGACCAAAGCCAAGCTCGGCAAGGTCATCGACCTGACGCGCCCAAAGGCCAAGTTTTTCCCGAATAAGATCGGTGCCTGTCACCCCGAGGTGAATACGGCCAGCGGCCAATTCTCGCGGAATTTCACCGGCGGACAGCAGGATAAGTTCAACGTTATCAACGCCTTTCACCGACCCGGCATAATCGCGGTCCGAACCGGCCCGCCCCAACGTCACACCGCGCTGCGCAAACCAGTCAAACGTTTTCTCCATCAACCGGCCCTTGCTCGGCACGCCCAGTTTAATGCTCATGCGCCTGCCCCCAATTCAAGAACCAAATCAGGGCGGATCACGCCGCCCACCGCCGGTATTTCCGCCCCGTCCCCAAGCATACGGGTCAGCGCATCATAGCGCCCGCCCGTGGCAACCGGCGGCATTTCCGGGTGGTTTTCGGCATAAAACCCAAAGACAAACCCGTCGTAATATTCCATATGCGTGCGCCCGTAGGAGGCCGCAAAATCCAATGCTTCGACATCAATTCCGCGATCGTCCAAGGCCTCGGCACGCTGTTCAAAACGCGCAACGGCAGGTCTGATTGCAGGCAAATCAGCGGAAATTTCCTTGAGATGCTCCAATGCTTTGGGCGTTTTGGCGCGCACCTGCAAAATCGCATCAATCAAACTTACTTCTTCCATCGACAAAGGGGCCGCTTGCGCATCTTCACGCAAACCTGCGATCCGCTGGTCAATTTCTGCACGACTGCGCAGGCCAATCATTGCACCCGAATTTGCCCACGGGTCATCGCAAGCAAGCAACTTTTGCCGCGATTCGGGCACGTCTGTCTGCCCTGAGAACCGCTCCATCAACGCGCGAAACCGCGTTGGTCGCCAAATATGGCGCGCCAGTGCCGCTTGCCGCCGCTGGGTGGTTTTCAAACCGGCAACTGCTGCCATCAATATCCCGATATCTCCGGTTGCAGCGCGCAAATTTAAACCGTCCAAGGCCTTGTGAAACAAGGCGAAAACCTCGGCATCCGCGCCCGCAGGATCAGTTCGGTCAAACACCTCATAGCCAACTTGCTGATATTCATTGGCGCGGCGCGTGTCGTCTTCCTGACGGCGAAAAACCGCGCCGGAATAGGTATAGCGCGCGGGTTCTGCGCCATCGGCCATATGCATCTGCACAACCGGAACCGTAAAATCCGGCCGCAACATTTGTTCACCGCGCAACGCATCCGACGTCACATAAGCACGCGCGCGAATGTCTTCGCCATACAGGTCGAGCAGCGTATCGGCGGGTTGCAAAACATCCGTTTCAACCGGAACACCACCGGCATTTTCAAACAACTGGCGCAGGCGCGCAGCCTCGCCTTTAATCGCGGCGCGGGTTGCCATCAGCCCTGCCCAGCCAGTATTTCGCGCAGTTTTGCGACCAATTGATCACGCGGCACCTCGAATTGACTTGGCCGTTCTTTCCATTCTTCAAGCGTCGCAT
Source organism: Rhodobacterales bacterium (assembly GCA_030950105.1). Lineage (GTDB taxonomy): Bacteria > Pseudomonadota > Alphaproteobacteria > Rhodobacterales > Rhodobacteraceae > JAUZRV01. Next base: position 15,176 of record JAUZRV010000052.1, read on the forward strand.
TTTCGGCAATTTTCGCGCCCAAAATCAGGTCTTTGATCTGAATAACGCCCTTTTCCTTTTCGTCGCCACCTTCGATCACCGCCACCGGCGAATTGCGTTTATCGGCATATTTCAATTGATTGCCAAAATTCTTGGGGTTGCCAAGATAAACTTCGGCGCGAATACCGGCATTGCGCAACTCCGCCACCATGGTCTGATAATCGGCCATGCGGTCACGATCCATCACTGTGATCACCACAGGTCCGTGTTCAACACCCTGCAAACGGCCCTTTTCGCGCAGCGCCGCCAACAAACGATCCACGCCAATCGAAACACCCGTTGCCGGAACCGCCTGACCTGTAAACCGCTTCACCAGATCATCATAGCGCCCACCACCGGCCACCGATCCAAATTGGCGTTTGCGGCCCTTTTCATCGAGAATTTCAAAGGTAAGCTCGGCCTCGAAAACCGGCCCTGTGTAATACCCGAGGCCGCGCACCACCGATGGATCAATCTCGATCCGATCAGGGCCATACCCCTGTGCAGACAGTAATTCTGAAATTATTTCAAGCTCTTGAACACCCTCAAGACCAACAGCAGAGCCGCCAACAGCAGCGCGTAGGTTGGCCAATGTGCCCGCAGCATCACCGGCTTTTGAGGTCAAAAATGCGATCACCGGCGCGGCCTGATCCACCCCGAGGCCAACACCGTCGATATAGGCCCCCGACGCATCCAAGCGCCCTTTGGTAAGCAATTCGCGCACGCCGTTTTCACCAACTTTGTCGAATTTATCAATCGTGCGCAACACGGCGTTGCGCATGCCCTCGTCGACAAGGCCCATCGTTTCGAGAACCCCGTTAAGAACCTTGCGATTGTTCACCCGCACGATGTAATCACCGCGCGCAATCCCGACTTTTTCCAAAACATCTGACAGCATCGCACATATTTCGGCATCGGCAGCGACCGAGGCCGCGCCAACCGTATCGGCATCACATTGATAAAACTGCCGATACCGCCCCGGTCCGGGTTTCTCGTTGCGCCAAACCGGACCCATCGCATACCGGCGGTATGGCGTTGGCAAATCATTGCGATGCTGCGCAAAAACCCGCGCCAAAGGGGCGGTGAGATCATACCGCAGCGCCATCCACGCGCCCGGTTTTTCACCCTCGTCCTCTTGCCAGGCAAACACACCGGCATTGGGCCGCTCTACATCCGGTAAAAACTTGCCCAGCGCCTCAACCGTTTCAACAGCGGCACTTTCGAGCGCATCAAAACCATAGCGATGATAAACCCCTGCAATTGTTTGCAACATCTCGGAACGCTGGGTAACTTCCGCACCAAAATAGTCGCGAAATCCCTTGGGCGTTTCTGCCTTGGGGCGGGGTTGTTTTTTTTGCTTGGCCATCGCTTGATTCCTTGCCTCGATACTTGCGCCCGCATTTATCGGAAGGCGCGGTGATGAGCAAGATGTGCCACGGGTTTGATGCCAAACGATTGCGCCAAATGGTCACTATTACGGCCACGCACCACCGATCCGGTGAAGTCGGTCCATTATTTCGCACTATTAGTATCGGACTTCGCAGATATACCTGTCATACACCCATCCCATCGGCCCGCTATAGCTGTCGTCTTGCATATTGCGCTGCACGATAACCTGACGCCACCCGTTTTCGGAATAGGGGTCTGTCGACATCAAAAATGTCCCGGGGCCGAGTTTCGCCATCATCGAACATTTCGACGACCCACAGGCGCGCAATGCCAAAAAATTATCACCGTTCGGATCTAATTTGCACACAACATATTGTTCGCCTGAATAGGCGCTTAACCCAGTGCCAAAAGAGACCGCCAACATCGACACCAATCCGATTTTAACAAGTGCATACATCTTTCATTCCTCTTGCTATCTTCGAGCCATCCTAGCGCAATATTGGCCAAATTCCCTTGATATTGATCAGATTTTCGCACTGTTCAGACATGAAACCCGTGCTAAGAGGCTGATTCAATACTTTATGATTGATGTCAGTGCTTTGCGATCCTCCTTGTGAGAGTTTGAATGTGGGCGATGAGTATCCATGCC
>JAUZRV010000053.1 GCA_030950105.1 Rhodobacterales bacterium
TTGCCGCAGATTGGCCAAAGATTGGGAGAAATCAATCGAGAGTTCAAAGGCATGGATACTCATCGCCCACATTCGAACTCTCACAAGGAGGATCGCAAAGCACTGACATCAATCATAAAGTATTGAATCAGCCTCTAAGGCCTGCTGCGGACAAATCTGGCTTTAATACGTGAAAACAGGCGCTTTGGCTGGGCAATTACCTCTCTCGATTTGCGGTCAAAGCGGGAAAAGTCGCAAACCGGTTTCGAAAGGACGCGAATCTATTTGATTTGCCCGTGACCCCATCCTATAGCTTGCAAAGACGACGCCCGTTCGGGCCGGAAAGGTGTGCGGCCAACGATCGACCCATTTAGGGGATCAAAGGTTGCAATCGTCAGATGAGAGCGCCGCCAATAACGGCAATCTTCCCCTTTTCTGCCCCGAAACGACATGCGGGCAAACATATAAGGGGACGAAAATGCGGTACTTCACAGGGTTTCTAGCAACATCAATATCCGGTATTCTAGCCGCCGCACCCGTTGCGGCGCATCCGACCCATTTGATCGAGGTCGCAGGGCATAATCATTGGTTGGCAGGCATCGCAATTGGCACGGCTATTGCGGTCGGATTGTGGCAAGGCCGCAAAGGAAAATCTGGCGAAGAAGGCGCGGCAGAAGAAGCCGAAGACGCGACAAACCAAGAACCACAGGAAGCGTAAAATGACCAAAATAGGTGTGATGATCTGCGGCCATGGTTCGCGGAGCCAGTCTGCGGTTGATGAATTTTCGGTTCTGGCGGAAAAATTGCCGGCGTTATTACCATCCGATTGGATGGTTGAATATGGCTATCTTGAATTTGCGAATCCGGTGATCCGTGACGGTCTTGATCGCCTGCGCAATGCAGGGTGTGACAAAATCCTTGCGGTGCCGGGGATGCTGTTTGCCGCGATGCATTCGAAAAACGATATTCCCACGGTTCTCAATACCTATGCGGCCAAACACGGCATTGATCTGTCGTATGGTCGCGAGCTTGGCGTTGATCCTAAAATGATCGCTGCCGCGGGGGCGCGCGTGCAAGAAGCCGTGGACAAGGCCAATGCCGATCTGGGCACGGTGCCTTTGGACGAAACCTGTCTTGTGGTGATCGGGCGCGGCGCCTCTGATCCCGATGCCAACGGCAATGTCGCCAAAATCGCACGTATGTTGCAGGAAGGCATGGGCTTTGGCTGGCTCGAGGTCGGCTATTCCGGTGTGACGTTCCCCTTGGTTGAACCCTGCCTGACCCACGCCGCCAAACTCGGCTATAAACGGGTCATCGTGTTCCCGTATTTCCTGTTTGCCGGTATTTTGATCGACCGAATTTATGGCTTCACCGATCAGGTGGCCGCCGCCAACCCCGACATTCAATTCATCAAAGCGCCTTATCTGAATGATCATGCGCAGGTGTTGGAAACCTTCGCCGAACGTATCACCGAACAAGTTGGCGAAGTGCCTCCGCCCAATTGTGGAATGTGCAAATACCGCACGCAAGTGTTGGGTTTCGAGGCCGAAGTTGGCGCGGTTCAAGAAAGCCACCATCACCATGTCGAAGGCCAAGGGGCCAATGCGCCGGGGTCAAACGTGGCCGATTGCGCGCTTTGCGACACCTTCTGCACCGGCGAATGTCGGTTGGAAATGCAGGGCCATCACCACCATCATCATCACGGCGATCACGACCATGATCACCAGCACGCCGAATACCCCCACGCCAAACACGCCCATGGGCCTGAAAGCGCGCGCAAACCTTAGGTTCCCCACCTTATCATTGTTCCCCCATGGGCTCCGCCCGTTCAAATCTAAAATGATCCCCCGGATCGTTTTTGTTTCGACTTTCACTCCCCGCCGGAGGCATTAACCTATGCGCCCTTACATCAAAGAGCCGAGCGCGATTTATGCCGAGAGCTTTGCAACCGTGCGCCGCGAGGCCCGTCTTGACCGTTTTGATACGGGTATGGCGGCGCTGGCCATTCGGGTGATCCATTCTTGCGGGATGATCGAAGTCGCGGACCGGCTGGCGTTTTCACCTGATGCCTATACTGCCGGACACCGTGCGTTGCAAAACGGCGCGCCTATTCTGTGCGATTGCGAAATGGTCGGCGCCGGCATTATCCGGCGTTATCTACCTGCGGATAACAAGGTGATTGTCACGCTGAATGACCCGACGGTGCCGGATCGTGCCGCGCGGATCGGCAATACCCGTTCGGCGGCGGCGGTCGAACTTTGGGCTGATCATCTTGACGGCGCGGTGGTGGCGATTGGCAATGCGCCGACAGCCCTGTTTCATCTGCTGACCCTGATTGCCGAGGGAGCGCCGAAACCAAGTGTTATCCTCGGATTTCCCGTCGGATTTGTCGGGGCCGCCGAGAGCAAGGCCGAGCTTGCAGCCAACCCGCAATCATGCGATTTTATCGCCCTGCGTGGACGGCGCGGCGGCTCTGCTATGGCGTCGGCTGCGGTCAACGCTTTGGCGGCCGGATTGCCCGAGGAAAAAACAGAATGAACCGATTCAAATCTAACACAGCGTTGCAACGGTGCACCGATGTCTAAGGCCTGGCTTCATGTGGTCGGGATAGGGGCGGACGGCATGTCGGGCCTTGCGCCTGCCACCCGCGCCGTGGTCGAGGCCGCCGAGGTGATTATCGGCGGTGAACGGCATCATGATCTCTCTGCCGATCTTGTCGCCGACCGCATCGCGTGGCCGTCGCCGTTCAACGCGTTGATAGATATTTTGCGTGATCTAAAAGGCCGCCGTGTGGTGGTTCTGGCCACTGGCGACCCGCTTTGGTTTTCGGCTGGCGCACGGATTGGCCGCGCTATTGATCCCGCCGAAATCATTTACCATCCGCAGGTTGGCGCGTTTCAATTGGCATCGGTGCGCATGGGGTGGTCGATGGCGGATCTCGAAACCCTGACTGTGCATGGCCGCCCCGTTGAACAGATGATTGCGTTTATTCAACCGGATGCGCGGTTGTTGATCCTGACCACAGGGGCCGAAACACCGGCGCAAATTGCCAAATTCCTGACCGACCGCGGCTTTGGTCAATCCAAAATGACCGTGCTGGCCTCAATGGGGGCCAAAGACGAGGCACGATTTGATGGCATTGCCGAAACGTGGTCGCACACGGTGCCTGCCTTTAACACATTGGCGGTGGATTGCATCGCGGCCCCCGATGCGGCGTTGTTGCCGCGCGTGCCGGGGTTGGCGGATGATATGTTCACCCATGACGGCACCATGACCAAACAAGAAGTGCGCGCCGCCACATTGGCCAAATTGATGCCGATGCGCGGAGCGTTGTTGTGGGATATCGGCACCGGATGTGGATCGGTGGCGGTTGAATGGATGCGCGGTGCGCGCTATGCCCGCGCCATCGGGATTGAACCGCGTGCTGACCGTCGCGCACTGGCGGCGGCCAATGCTCTGGCGCTGGGCGTGCCCAAACTGGTGTTGCTAGATGGCACCGTGCCCGATGCTCTGCACGGGTTAGAGGCCCCCGACGCGGTGTTCATCGGTGGCGGATTAAGTGAACCGGTGTTTGATGCGGCTTGGGCCGCATTGCGCCCGTTGGGTCGTTTGGTCGCCAATGCAGTGACATTAGAGAGCGAGGCGATTTTGATCCAGCTCCATGCCAGACACGGCGGCCAAATGGTCAAAATCCAGATTTCCCGCGCGGAACCCATTGGCGGGCCAAACACCGGGCTGTCGGGATGGAAACCCCTGATGCCGGTGACCCAGTGGAGCCTGATCAAACGATGACAGATATGAAAACCGGAACGCTTTATGGCGTTGGTCTTGGTCCCGGTGATCCCGATTTGATGACCCTGCGCGCCCATCGTTTGATCACGTCGGCGCGGGTGATTGCCTATCCGGCCCTCGCCGGCGGTGAAAGTTTTGCCCGCGCGATTGCGGCGGATGCCATTGCGCCCGGGACCCGCGAAATCGTCATGGATATCCCGATGACAACGGCACGTGAACCGGCGCAAACCGCCTATGACAAGGGGGCGCGCGATATCGCGGATGTGCTGGCCACGGGACAGGATGTGGTGTGCCTGTGCGAGGGAGACCCGTTTTTCTATGGCTCGTTCATGTATCTATTTGCACGGCTTGCCGATCACTATAGCGTCAAAGTGGTGCCCGGTGTGACCTCGATCACCGCCTGTGCCGCCGCTGCCGGAATGCCGCTTGCGGCGCGCAACGAACGGGTGACGGTGTTGCCCGGCCCGCTGCCCGAAGGTGAATTGCGCACCCGGATCGAGGGCGCCGAATCCGTGGCGATCATGAAGGTGGGCCGCCACCTTGGCAAAATCCGCACGGTGATCGAGGGCCTTGGCCTGCTTGGTCATGCCACCTATATCGAGAGGGCGAGCCTGCCCCAACAAGTGGTGTGCCCACTCGCCGATGCGCCCGAAAACGCACCTTATTTTTCAATGATACTCCTGACCAAAGGGGCCGATCCGTGGCTGTAAACACCTCTGTAGAAAACACTATTCAACCTGTTGTAATTTGCCTTTCACGGGCGGGTGAAAATACCGCGCACCGCGTCGCCAAGGCCCTTGGTCTACTGGTGCATGGTCGCAAAGGGCGCGTCGATGCGGCGGATGCCTATTTCGCCAATGCGCTTGACCATACGCGCGATTTATTTGCCGCGGGCGTGCCGGTTATCGGGGTTTGTGCCGCAGGAATATTGATCCGCGCCGTGGCGCCTTTGTTGGGCGATAAACGCAGCGATCCACCGGTTTTGGCGGTGTCTGACGATGGCGCGGTTGTGGTGCCATTGCTGGGCGGACATCACGGGGCCAACCGGTTGGCGCGCGACATTGCCGATCTGTTGGGGGCCACGGCTGCGGTGACCACGGCGGGGGATGTGTCACTGGGCATATCGTTGGATGAACCGCCCGAGGGCTGGGTTCTGGGCACGCCGGAATTGGCCCAAGGGGCGATGGCCGAATTGTTGAGTGGCGTAAAAGCGCATCTGTGCGGTGACGAGGCCGCGCGCGCCCATTGGCTCGACGCGTTGCCACAGGCCAAACCGGGAGAACCGGAGGTGTTCATCGAGGCAACAACCGCGCCGCCTGCCGACGGCGTTCTGACATTTCATCCGCAACGCATGACCCTTGGGGTTGGGTGCGCGCGCAATTGCCCCCCAGAGGAGCTTGAGGCGCTGGTGCGGGAAACGCTGGCGGATGCGGAATTGGCAGCCGGTTCGCTGAAGGGCGTGTTTACGCTTGATCTGAAAGCCGACGAACCGGCGGTGATCGCGCTTGCCGTCTCTCTCGGGGTGCCGTTGCGGGTGTTTTCGGGGGCTGAACTTGAGGTGCTCACCACGCGGCTTGAAAATCCGTCCGAGGTGGTTTTTGCCGAGGTCGGGTGTCATGGTGTGGCCGAAGGGGCGTCTCTCGCAGGCGCAGGGGACACCGCGTTTTTGGGAACGCCGAAGCGCAAAACAAAGAATGCGACCTGCGCCATTGCCTTTGCGCCGGAACCGATCACCGAATTGCACGGTCGTGCGCGCGGGAAATTATCGGTGGTGGGCATCGGACCGGGACAGGCGGCATGGCGCACGCCGGAGGTGTCGCGCTTGGTGGCCGACGCCGATGAACTGGTGGGCTATGGCCTTTATATTGATTTGCTGGGACCATTGGCGATTGGTAAAATCCGATCCGATTTCCCGCTGGGCGGTGAAGAAGACCGCTGCCGCTATGCGCTTGAACAGGCGGGCAAGGGCCATAACGTAGCGTTGGTGTGTTCGGGGGATGCGGGAATTTTTGCCATGGCGGCCTGGGTGTTTGAATTGCTGGACCGTGGACCGGACCAACACGGGGTGTCGGATGCAGCACGCCGTATCGAGGTGCAATGTTCGCCCGGCGTTTCGGCACTGCAAGGTGCGGCCGCACGGGCAGGGGCGCCTTTGGGACATGATTTCTGTGCCATATCGTTGAGTGATTTATTGACTCCGCGCGAAGACATTGTGAAGCGTCTGCACGCCGCCGCCGAGGGCGATTTTGTGATCGCGTTTTATAATCCGGTGTCAAAACGGCGGCGGACATTGTTGGCCGAAGCGCGTGATATCCTGTTGAAGCACCGTCCCGCCGATACGCCGGTCATGTTGGCCAGCAATCTCGGAAGGGTGGATGAACATGTGCGCTATCGTCGGTTGGCCGATCTTGAGGTCGATGAGGTGGATATGTTGACGGTGGTTTTGATCGGGTCATCACATTCAAAGCTGGCGCAACTTGGCGAAGGGCCGCGTATGTATACGCCGCGTGGGTATGCGCGCAAAATTGACGGTGATCTGGCCGAGGGGTCAGCGCGTTGAGTATTTCTAGCAAGATGAAATTAAAGGGATTTCTTCAATGACGGTTTATTTTATCGGGGCGGGGCCGGGGGATCCGGAGTTGTTGACGTTGAAGGCGCAAAAACGGATTGCGGCCTGTCCGGTGTGTTTGTTTGCCGGATCGTTGGTGCCGGCCGAAGTTGTGGCGGGGGCGCCGGAGGGGGCGTTGGTGATGGATACCGCGGCGATGACGTTGGACGACACCCACGGCGAGATTGTGGCGGCCCATGCACGTGGTGAAGATGTGGCGCGGGTTCATTCCGGGGATCCGTCGCTTTATGGGGCGATTGCCGAGCAAATCCGCCGGTTGAACGATGCTGGAATTGACTATGAAATCATCCCCGGTGTACCGGCCTATTGTGCGGCGGCGGCGGCGTTGGGGCAGGAATTGACGGTGCCGGAGATTGGGCAATCTATTGTTTTAACCCGACTTTCAATGAAATCGACGTCGATGCCCGCCGGTGAGACATTGGAGAACTTTGCCCGCACAGGGACCACGCTTGCGATCCATTTGGGGATTAGAAACCTGCGTGAAATCGAACGCCAGCTTGCGCCACATTATGGCAGCGATTGTCCGGTGGTGGTGGCCTATCGCGTGGGGTGGCCGGACCAGATGTTTATCAAAGGCACATTGGCGGATATTCACGGCAAGGTGCGTGACGCAAAAATCACCCGTACGGCGTTGGTGTTGGTGGGGCCGGTGATGGGGGGGGTGAAGGATTTTAAGGAGTCGGCGCTTTATGATTCGGCGATTCCGCATGTGTTGCGTCCGCGTGTCGTGGCGAAGTCATAATCTGTGTCATCAACAGGGTGATTCAGAGAAAGTGGGATTATCGTTCTGCCGCGATGATCTCGACTGCCTTTGCGCGGTTATCCTGTACGAGTTCAATCGCCCTGGTTGGTGATTTTGCGATGCGTTTGAGCAGGGTGATAGCGGCGCTGGT
>JAUZRV010000054.1 GCA_030950105.1 Rhodobacterales bacterium
GAGGGCGGAGTCTGCCTGAAATCAGGGGAGCGGGGTAAAACAGTCGCGAAAGCGGCCGCAAAACGGCTGGTGCCGTGAACCCGAGCGGCAATCGACAACTTCCGCATGCCGAAAGCCATGTTGTTCAGAGTTTCCCTAACCCATCTTTGTTCCCCAAATATCCCCGCCGGAGGCCCCCAAACCCGCACCAAACGCCACATTAGCAGATGACAGACCCACTCCGGCCCTCTAAGCTGCCCCCAACCACAAAGGGAACCAACAAAATGATTCAGCCAAGGCTTTCATACCAGCATTAACCGCTCGGCCTTGTCATGCGCCATCGTTAGCGCAATCATTTTACTTTCCACCTCTGGATACCCCTATAATGTTCCGCTTTTTCGAAAATCTGGTAAATCCCTTCGCGCCGTTTGACGGCCAAACCCCGCCCAAATCCCTCTGGGCCTACCTCAAAACCCAATACGTGCCATTCAGAAAAATCATGATCTGGATGACCGTCATCGGCCTATTTGTCGCCTTGATGGAAACCGGCCTGATCTTTTATTCAGGCCGCGTTATCGACTTGATGGGCCAATCCGACACGATAAATTTCTGGAACCGCAACGGCTTGGAACTCGCCATCGCCGCCCTTCTGGTGCTGTTTCTGCGCCCCGTCGTTATCGCCTTCAGCCACCTGTTTCTTGAACAAACCCTCGCGGGCAACATGCAGGAACAAGTGCGTTTTCGTGCCCACAAACACCTCCTCGGCCAATCCATGGAATTCTTCCAAAACGATTTCGCCGGTCGACTGTCCAACCGCGTGATGCAACTCGGCCCCGCAGTCGAAGACGGCACCTATATGTTCTTCGAGGCCATTTGGTATGCCCTCACCTATGTCCTCGGCGCGATGCTGATTTTGGGAAGCGTGCACCCGCTGCTGGCGGTGCCACTCTTGCTTTGGCTGCTGATTTACATCGGCTATGTGCGCTACATCGCCCGCCGTGTGGCAACCGCTTCGGAAAAACTGTCCGGTGCCCGCTCGCTGGTGACCGGCCGCATTGTTGACGCCTACGCCAATATCGAAAGCGTCAAATTATTCGCCAATGGAGACGCCGAAGAACGCTATGCCCTCTCCACCATGCGCCGCCTGCGCCTGCGCTTTCAACGATTTTTGCGCCTGATGACCGAAATGTCGCTTGGGCTGAACCTGATCAACGGCCTCCTCATCACCGGCATGATGGGTCCGTCGCTTTGGCTGTGGTCAAACGGCACAATTTCCGTTGGCGAAGTCGCCGCCGCATCGGCCCTGACGTTGCGCCTCAACGGCATGTCCGGCTGGATCATGTGGGTCACGATCCAGCTGTTTGAACGCACCGGCACCGCCCGCGAGGCGCTCACCTCGATTTCCGTGGCCCATGCCGTCGTCGATATCCCCGATGCCAAACCCTTGAAAATCACCGCCGCCAGCATCACGTTTGACGACATTTCGCACCATTATGGCCGCGACACCGGCGGCCTTGATCATATTTCCCTCACCATCCCCGCAGGTCAGAAAATCGGCCTTGTCGGGCGTTCGGGGGCAGGGAAATCCTCGCTGGTCAACCTGCTGCTGCGGTTTCGCGATGCTGAAAACGGGGTGATTTCGATTGACGGTCAAAATATAGCAAACGTCACCCAAGATAGCCTGCGCGGCGCCATCGGTATGGTTACTCAGGATTCCTCGCTCCTGCACCGCTCGGTGCGCGCCAACATCCTTTATGGCAGACCCACGGCCTCCGAGGGCGACATGATCGCCGCCGCCCAACGCGCCGAAGCTGCTGATTTCATTGCCGATCTATACGACCCCCAAGGGCGGCAGGGCTATAACGCACAGGTCGGCGACCGCGGTGTGAAACTCTCGGGCGGCCAACGCCAACGCATTTCCATCGCGCGGGTTATCCTCAAAGATGCGCCCATTCTGGTTCTGGACGAAGCCACAAGCGCACTCGATAGCGAGGTCGAAGGCACCATTCAGGCCACATTATTCGGCCTGATGCGCGGCAAAACCGTGATCGCCATCGCCCACCGCCTGTCCACCATTGCCCAAATGGACCGCATCGTGGTTCTCGATCAGGGCCGCGTGGTGCAAGACGGCACCCACGCCGACCTTTTGAAAACCGGCGGTATCTACGCCGATCTCTGGGCGCGCCAATCCGGGGGGTTCCTTGGTGATGCGCCGAAAGCGTCCAAGGCATAATTATAACCCACAGCTCCCTTACCCCAAAAGAAACCGCCCCTTTCCACCTTGATAAAGTGGCCGAAACACGCCATTTTGCCGCCTGTTGCGCTGCAACCCTTGCGATCAAGATCGAGAATATTTCCTTGGCGCCAACCAAATCCTTGCGAACCACATTGGGTAAAGGGTTTTTGTCACGCCACATCCTATCCTTTCGCTTGACCCCCCAACTGATTCCGCCTATGAGCAGCAAACAGAATTCAGGGCACGTCGTTATCAATCATGGCGCGGCCCGTTCATCATTTACGGGGCACCACGCCCTGTTCAGTAGATCGAGGATACGCCCATGTCGCGCCGTTGCGAATTGACCGGAAAAGGCCCAATGTCGGGCAACAATGTAAGCCACGCCAAAAACCGCACCCGTCGTCGGTTTTTGCCAAATCTCAACCGCGTGACGTTGCAATCCGAAACACTGGGTCGCGGTATCAAACTGCGCATCTCGGCGGCTGCTCTGCGCACCGTTGATCACCGTGGCGGTCTGGACGCGTTTCTGGCCAAGGCCAAAGACGTTGAACTCTCCGATGGCGCATTGAAAGTCAAAAAAGAGATTTCCAAAGCACAGGCCGCAAACGCCTAAACGCTTACGAATTACACACTTTTAAGCAGCCCTGCCAGAATTGGCGGGGCTGTTTCCATTTGTCCCACCCTTTTCCTGCTTTTCTTTCCTCCCCTGACGGGTGTAGGAAACCACCATGACCCGACAGTTCCGCCAATACGCGGCCATATCTCTGGCCCTCATGCTTGCCCTCACGGGTCAGGCAATGGCGGTTGCGCGCGGGGCCACCACCGCCAGCGGTGAAATCGTGATCTGCTCGGGCAATGGCCCGTTGATGATCTCGGTCGATGAATACGGCCAACCCACCGGCCCCGCCCACATCTGCCCCGATTTCACGCTGTCGATAATATCTGCTGTTGGCGATGTGCCGCTATTTGCCACCCGCCCGACGGGCCGCAAAAACACTTTGAAATTCGAAGCGCCCGTGCTTGCCTCTCCGATCACCATCATCCGCGCCCACGCCCGCGCCCCGCCTGTTTTGTAAGCCTTTAAATACCCCTTAAAATCTTACAAAATTCAGGAAAGGAAGACCGATGTCTTTCAAAACCAATCGTTTCGCCGCGCTTACCAAAATCACTGGTGCGCTGGTTCTTGCCCTTATCACTCTCACTTTGCCCGCCCGCGCCGGCGACATCATGGTGATGGACCCCTACGCCCGCTCCAGCTCGGCAAAATCCGTTTCTGGCGCGGCCTTCATGACCATCAAAAACAACACCGACAGCGACGACCAATTGATCGACGCCTATTCCGATGTCGCCAAAAAAGTAGAGCTGCACACCCATATCGAAACCGATGATGGCATCATGCAAATGCGCCATGTCCCCGAAGGTTTTTCCGTCCCCGCCGGTGGCATGGTTGAACTCAAACGCGGCGGTCATCACGTTATGTTCATGGGCATCACCGATTCTTTTGAACAGGGCGATATGATCCCGCTAACACTGGTGTTCAAAAATGCCGGAGAAGTGGTCATTGACGTGCCCGTTGATCTCACTCGCAAGCCCGGGATGATGATGGGCACCATGGCTCCCAAAACTGACGGTTAATCCAACAAACATCTGTGCGGGCCGGAAAATATCCCTGCCCGCACAAATCCGGTCCTCAAAAATTCTAGAGATTACGGCAGCTTATAACTCGCGTGGCACGCCACACAGCGCCCGATCTGATCCCCGAGAAGCGTCACAATCTGTGCCGTATTGGCACCCTCTCCCGCCGCTGCCGCACCGATTTCTTCAAACCCGCCATGCATCGACATCCCCAATGTGCGAAATTCCAACGGTATTTTCGCAAGGATGGATTTGGGCGTATTTGCCATTGCATCGGCCACGCTTTTCCCCTCGACCGCCGCCACAACGCCCGCCATATCGTCGTCATCCAGCGCCAAAACGATATCATGCACCGTTTCCAGCAACCCGCGCATTTCTTCCAAGGTAAAATCAACCTCGCCCTCGTTGAAATTGATCACCGCGCGCCCGTCCGCGTCCAATGTCGTCACTTCCCGCGTCACCAAAAACGCGCCAAGCGCAATCGTCGCGACCCACAAAAACAATGCGCCCAGAGCGATGATTTTCCACTTGTTCATAACAATCCCTATTCATTTTCATTTGCCCACCAATCATCGGCCAAAACTCTCCGCCCTACAACTTCCCGCGCTGGAAGGTTGCTATTCTAGCCCGAATTATTCATGAAGCGGCGTAAATCGTTTGACGGGCGTAGATCAAGCTGTTGAAATGGCGTATGATTTTGGTGTTGAACAAGATCATTCACCTCCAGCAGAAAATCCAACCCACCATGAATGACGATACGCTA
>JAUZRV010000055.1 GCA_030950105.1 Rhodobacterales bacterium
GCGTGGCCACATTGGAAGACGGTCTTTATGTGCTTGAAGATCGCCTGTCGGATGCCGAATTCGAAGATGAACTGGTGCGCTTTGTGCGCGCGTCTATGCAGGGGTGGAAATGGGCCGAAGAAAACCCGGATGACGCGGCGATGATCGTGCTTGAATATGACGAAACCGGCGCGCAAACCGAAAAACACCAAAAACGCATGATGAGCGAAGTGGCGAAATTGACCGCCGGTTCCAATGGTGCACTGGATGTGGCTGATTATGAACGCACCGTTGCAACGTTGCTCGCGGGTGGGTCTGATCCGGTTATTTCGGCGGCTCCAAGTGGTGCATGGACCAGAAAAATCACCGATGCTGCGCTTAAGTAAGCCAATCGAAAAGTGATCTGTGGCGCGGCATTTTCTGTCGCGCCACAATTTTTTGTGCGCCGTATTCCCGAAAATGTGTATGCAATAATGTGCGGCCAAATCAGGGTGGGCGCGTAAATTCGGACCCCGTGCCATTTGATCCGCGAATTTCTATAGAATGTTATTCTCGGTTAAATCTATCTTCATAGGCACCCGCCATAAGCAACCCAGTTCTGGATTTAGAGTCGCAAGGTTTTGCGGCTGGAAACTGAAATGGCGGTTTGTGCATGCGAGCGATAAACAACATCAATATATCGGTGAAATTGCCGTTCGCCTTGGTTATGCTAAGTGCTTTTGCGCTCGGTATGATGGGGGTTTTTTCGTATCTGGATGCGCGGGATTCGCTGATTTCTGCGGGGAAACAAGAGTTGTCGCAGACGGTTGCCGCGCGTGCCACCGAGATCGAGCAGTGGAAAAACGACGTTCAGAGCGGCCTTTTGTTTCAATCACAAAGCCCCTCGATTGTTGGTGCGCTGCGTTCGTTTAGCGGGTCCTGGAAAGCAATGGATAGCGATGTTGCCGGCACCGCAGGTCCCTATTTGCGTGACGTCTATATTGCACAAAGCGAATTTTTAGAAACCGAACGCGATCAGCTGGTTTATCCAAAAGACAAATCCGCCTATAGCCGTAACCACAAGAAATATCACGGATATTTTCGGTCTTTGGCGAAAAGAAGTGATTATGGCGATGTCTATTTATTCGATGCAAACGGGAATATGTTGTATTCGGTTTATAAACGCGATGATTTTGCCCTGACTACAATGGATGAAACTTCCGGTGACAATGCGTTGTTTCAACTGGTGACCCAAGTTCTGTCAGAGGCGCAGGTCGAAACGGTTTTTAGCACCGGATTTTCAGAATATACTGCGGCAGGGGGGGCTTTGTCAGCATTTGTTGCCGTGGCGGTAACCAATGCTGGTGGCAGTATATCGGGTGTTTTGGCGTATCGTATCGAGACGGGGGCACTTTCGCAAATAATGGCACGCAGTGTCGGACTTGGTGATCAGGGTCAAAGTTATGTTCTAAACAGTGGGCTGCAATTTTTGACCTCCGTTAAGGCCGGGGGAACGCACCTGACGCTAGCCGAGGGGGATCCCTTGCTTGGTGCCCTTGATGGCAAGCGAGGTGTTGCGCTTGTGGATCGGGAATTGCCCAGTGTCACGGCTTTTGCACCTTTTGATTTTGAAGGCAACAACTGGATTATTGCAGCGCATCAACCGGTTAATTATTTGCTTGGCCCGGCAATAATGCTGCGTAATTCAATGGTGCAAAAAGGGTTAGGGTTTTTGGTGATTTTTGTGCTGGTTGGGCTTTATCTTGGCCGAAACATTAGTCAACCATTACAGGATTTTAGTAGAACTATTGGGGAAATACGCGCCGGTAATTTCAAAGTGCCGCTGGCCCATAAAGGTCGCGGCGATGAAATTGGCACAATTTCAACCTCTCTCGATAGTTTGCGACATTCCCTGGCAGAAGCCGAGATCGCTGTGGCCGAGAGCATGTTCAAAAGCGCCGCTGTTGAGGCAAGCTCGGCTGCGCTTATGATGACGGATGTTGATTTTTGCATTACCCATACCAATGCTGCCTTGCGCCGATTGGTCGAAAACCGGCAAAGCGATCTCGCCGATTATTTTCCGGATGTGAGCAGTGCAGGCCTCATTGGCAAACACATTGCGGGATTGCAGGGAATTCCAGATCGGTTGTCGGATCTCGATGAAGGAGATTCCAAAGGGCCATTTCTGTGGGATATTTCCTTTGGCCAGTGTCGCATGGCCGTTAAAATCAGCCCGATCAAGAATGTTTCCGGCGTTACATCCGGTGCAGTGATAGAATGGGATGATGTCACCGAAGATCGTAAAAAGACAGCGATTATCAAGGCTATAGAAACGGGGCAGATAATGGCAGAGTTTTCGCCGGAATGCATATTGCGCGATGCGAATGAAAATTTTGCAATGCTCTGCCAAGAGATGCATACGAGTTTGATGAGCCGCCCTCTATCTGGTTGGATTGAGATGTGGCAACCTGTGTCTGATCCGGAATCCGCCACCGATTTGGACGATCTTCTATTGGGTGGCGCGCCGGTTCATGGCCATTTTAAAGTTGACCTGGCGCAGGGCGACATGGCCATTATAGAAGGTGGTTTTTCGCCCGTCATGGCAGGTAATGATACGGTGGATGGGTATATTTTTATTGGCAACGATGTCACCGCTGCCCAAAAGGATATTGAACAGGCGCAAGAACAACGAAAGATTATTGAGGAAGCGCAAACCGAAATCGTCGACGCCTTGCGTGTTGGTATGAAAAATCTGTCGCAGGGAAATCTGGTGTCGCGTCTTGAATCGCCGTTTTCCCCTCAATACGAAAATTTGCGAAATGATTTCAACCATGCAGTCGACAAATTATGCGAAGCCATGGCCGAGGTAAGCACCGAAATTAGCGTTGTGAAACAAGAAGCTGGAGAAATTTCGTCTTCGACCAAGAACATGCTTTTGCGTTCCGAAGATCAAGCAACTTCTTTGCAAGAAACCGCCCAATCCCTTGATCGGATCACGCACAATATCAAAGCTTCTTCTGAAGGGATTGTGGAAATTAATCATGCGGTTTCCGAGGCCAGAGAAAATGCGCGGAAAAGTGGCGATGTGGTGGACCAAGCCGAGGCAGCGATGGCTGCAATTTCGAATTCTTCAAGTGAAATAGTAAAAGTAATCTCGGTTATCGATGAAATTGCTTTTCAAACCAATTTACTTGCCTTGAACGCCGGCGTTGAAGCGGCGCGTGCCGGGGAAGCCGGGCGCGGATTTGCCGTTGTTGCAACAGAAGTGCGGGCATTGGCACAAAGATGTTCGGATGCAGCCGCTGAAATCGGGGCGTTGATGTCGTTGAGCGGGAAACACGTTTCGGATGGCGTAACCTTGGTCAGTGGCACCGGCGATGCCCTTAAACAAATAGTGGTCTCGGTATCCGAAATTTCGGACCGTATCGCGGAAATGGCGATCTCTGGCCAAGAGCAGTCCAAAGGTTTGAATGATGTGAATAATGTGGTCACTCAAATTGATCAGGTCACGCGCAAAAATGTTGATATTTTCCTCGAGACTTCTGCCTCGAGCGAAGGTCTGGTTGACCGTGCACGATCTCTTGAAAATACAATTTCTCTCTTTGAAGTTGACCGTGGGAAACTACCTGCGAACAGCGATCCAGACCAGCACGCGTTTTCGCCACCCGATGAAACCAAGATGCAAACCCATCTATAGATTCAAGAAGGAAATTTGAATGACATATCAAAGCCCCTCAAAACACGCCGGACTTCCCGTTGGATCCTCGCCAAAAAAAGTATTGGTCATTGATGATTCTCCCTCGATTAGATCAATGTTACGTTTGGCATTGAACAACGACCCCCGACTAACGGTTGTTGGTGAAGCAGATGATGCATATGACGCGCGTGAAAAAATAAAAGCGCTTAGTCCCGATGTCATAACTCTTGATATTGAAATGCCGCGCATGAGCGGATTGGAATTTCTGGATCGGTTGATGCGGTTACGACCAATGCCTGTCGTTATGTTTTCAAGTCTCACACAAAAAGGCAGCGATTCCGCCGTCCGGTCGCTTTCTCTGGGTGCGATTGATTGTATTGGTAAACCTCAGCACGGTTTTAATGAGGAATTATTAAGTGACCTTTGTGAGCGGGTTTATTCTGCTTCGGTTTCTGTTTCACGTCCGGTGAGCCCAGAAAAAAACGTCGACCAGAATAAATTGGCTAACCGTCGCTGGACGAAAAAGGCTATTCTTGTGGGGGCCTCGACCGGCGGTGTTGCAGCTGTTGAAGTATTTCTAAAAGGGTTGCCGGTGGATTGTCCCCCTGTTGTTGTATCCCAGCATATGCCCGCCTCATTTTTGGAGAGCTTTTCCGTGCGATTAAACCAGATTCTAAAACAAGATGTTGTTCTGGCGACCGACGGTGCACCTCTTAACTTTGGCCAGGTTCTGATTGCGCCGGGGGGCGATTACCATTGTGGTATCAAGAATAGTTCGGGGCAGTTGCAGTGTAAAATCTGGAAGGGCCCAAAAAGAGAGGGGCACCGGCCTTCTGTTGATGAAATGTTTCTAACGGCGGAAAACGATGCGCAAGACGTGATTGCGGTTTTGCTTACAGGATTGGGAAAAGACGGGGCTGCGGAGATGAAAAACCTGCACGATAAAGGTGCATTTTGTATCGCCCAAGACGAAGCGAGCAGTGTGGTTTATGGTATGCCAAAGGTCGCGTTTAAACTTGGGGGGGTTCACGAAGTGTTGCCATTGGATGATATCGCCATAACCATTTGTAACAAGTACAGTTCAGGGCGCTAGGATAGTCAATTATGAGTCAAGAGTTAAGGCAGATTCAACGCAACAATATGGTCAATATCACGCAAGGGGAATTTGCGGTTGGCGACCGGCCGGAAAGCATTATTTCAACCGTATTGGGGTCTTGTGTCTCGGTTTGTTTGTGGGACCCCAAAGTTGGAATTGGCGGCATGAACCACATTCTTGTCGCTCAAATGGGGACCGGTGTCGTTGGGTGCGACAGTGCGGGTGTTAACGCGATGGAACTGGTGATCAACGCAATTGTAAAAATGGGGGCCTCGCGAAGCAATCTGCACTCCAAGATATTTGGAGGAGCTAAAATGATTGCCGGTTTATCAGATGTTGGACGGAAAAACGCAGTTTTCGCAGAAGAATTTCTTGCGAGCGAGGGGATACCCTGTGTTGGGAAAAGCACCGGAGGAATTGCAGCGCGTCAAATTCGTTTTTACCCATATGGGGGAAAAGTTTTGCAGAAAACTGTGAAAGTGGATCTTGAGGAAGAAAAACGCTTGCTGCAACCAAAACCCAAATTGGACACGGGGAACGATATGGAGTTTTTCTAGTGAGTGGATAGTGGGTTGGAAGTGATCCGCAGGCCGTCCTTTTGGGGATGCGCCATCACCACATTTATTTAAGACTATTTTCCGGAACATGATGCGTGAAAACGTAGCGATTTTTCAAAACCACAAAGAGATTTCTTGTGGTGAA
>JAUZRV010000056.1 GCA_030950105.1 Rhodobacterales bacterium
CGCGCGGATCAGGAACCTGACGTAAAACTGATCGAACTGAAATCAAGATAATAACCTCCGGGCCTGACGTTCAGAACAAAGATTCATATACCCCTATGATTTGCAACAACTTTCTAACCTTCAGTAAATCGCCCTGTGCACATGATACATACGTTGTTTTTTATTGAATTTACGGCTTAAACCCTAGCCGCGAAATCCGGTTGCCACCACAAATTTTTCTGAGCTGTCCTGACGGGATGCCGGTGGTTTCATATGCGCCACTTTGGTGAATTTCTGCTTGAGCAGCTTTTGCAAATCATGTTCGGCGCCGCCGGCCAGAACCTTGGCAACGAACGTGCCGCCTTCTTCAAGAACATCAAACGCCAACCACGCCGCCGCTTCGCAGAGCGCCATAATCCGCAGGTGATCGGTCTGTTTATGCCCCGATGCGGCCGCGGCCATATCCGACATCACCACATCGGCCTTGCCATTGAGCCACGCCTTGACCTTGAGGTCTGCGTCGTCTTCCATAAAATCAAGCTGGTGAATTTCACAGCCCGAAATCGGTTCGACCTCTTGTAGATCAACCCCCAAAATACGCCCGACCTTTTTGCCCTGTTTTTCGCCGAGGGCATTTACCCGTGGCACCGCAATCTGACACCAGCCGCCGGGCGCACAGCCCAGATCAACAACCCGCGCGCCGGGCACCAGAAACCGGTATTTATCGTCTACTTCCATGATCTTGAACGCCGCGCGCCCGCGAAATCCTTCGGCCCGTGCCCGTTTGACATAGGGGTCATTCAACTGCCGTTGCAACCACAGCGTCGAGGAAAC
The DNA here is from genome assembly GCA_030950105.1 of Rhodobacterales bacterium. GTDB lineage: Bacteria > Pseudomonadota > Alphaproteobacteria > Rhodobacterales > Rhodobacteraceae > JAUZRV01. The sequence goes on from JAUZRV010000056.1 coordinate 814, forward strand.
CTTGCGGCCCTTCGCCGATTTTACTTTTACCTTAAGGTCACGTTGTCCGCGTCCAGAAGTGTTTTTATTCGGGTCTCTCGCCATTAGAACGGTCCATCTTCCAATGCGCCATGGGCGCTCATCTGTGCATATAACAGGCCTTCTCGCAGGCCCCGATCCGCTACAGACAGCCGATCGGTCGGCCAACAGCGCAGAAGCGCCTGTAATATAGCCGATCCCGACATAATCAAGGCCTGTCTGTCATGGCCGATGCGCGGATCACGCTTGCGCCCCATTGGCCCCAGTCGCAAATAGCCCTCGATCACCCGATCAATCTGATCCGAGGTCATGGTCAAGCCGTCCACCTTGTTGCGATCATAACGTTTCAGGCCCAGATGGCTCGCCGCGACTGTCGTTACCGTGCCGGATGTGCCCACAACCTGAAACCCACGGCGTTCCTGTATATCCTTGTAAGGTGCAAATTCGGCCAGATTTTCCTCGAAAAACCAACTCATGAGCGCAAATCGGGCGCTGTCATCCTCAACATCGTGGAACTGGTCCCGCAGCGTCGCCACCCCGAGCGGAACCGAAATCCAGTCCACCACTTTGGCCGCTGGAAACGGGCTTCCTTTGGGATGAAATCCCGCATGAAGCCGCATAATTGCGCGCGATCTTTCACGGCCCGGCACGCTTGTTAAATCTATCCACACCAATTCGGTCGAGCCACCGCCAATATCAACAACCAACAATTGCTCGGTTTTGACACTGACCAATGGCGCGCAGGAAATCACCGCCAGCCGCGCTTCTTCTTCGGTCTGGATGATTTCCAGTTGCAGACCGGTTTCCCGCTTTACTTGCCGGATAAAATCGCCGGCATTGGTTGCCCGCCGACACGCCTCGGTCGCGACCAACCGCATGTGGCGCACGTTGTGACGTTTAAGTTTCTGTTGGCAAATCCGCAACGCCTGTATCGTGCGCCCCATGGACGCGCGCGACAACCGCCCGGTGCGTTCAAGCCCCGCGCCAAGTTGCACAGATTTGGAAAAGCTGTCCACGACGTGAAACTGACTGCCCTTGGGTTGGGCAATCAGCATACGACAACTGTTCGTTCCCAGATCAAGCGCGGCATAAAGCTCGGCCGGATCGGGTGATTGGGGCGCGGGGCTCTCAACCGGTTTCGGGAACACGCCCGCACCTTTGGGACGCTTGGGCGTCATAGAATACGCCCTCCATTTTCAAGTTACCCCAAAGGTAGTCGCTTGGGCGGTGTTTCGCAAGCTTTGCCGCCATTCATCAGGGCGATTTACTGAAGGTTAGAAA
>JAUZRV010000057.1 GCA_030950105.1 Rhodobacterales bacterium
ACGCCGCTTCATGAATAATTCGGGCTAGATCAGGGTATTGATCACGGGATTGGCCACGGGAAACACATCGGGATCAACCGCCGAATTGCCACATGGCGGGGATGAATTGATAGGCGTCGCCTTTGCGCATCACATGGCCAACACCGGGGAACGGAAAGTGATAGGCGAGGACGGAAATGCGGTCGGTGGCGGCCATATCAAGCAGGCGCTTGCGGGTGGCGACGGTTTGTTCGCCGTCCATGTCAAAGCCGTTATACCAATCGGGGTGTTCGAAATTCATATAGGCATGGTTGAGGCAATCGCCGAGCGCAATCAGGGACTTGCCGCCGCTTTCTACGCGCAGGGAAATATGGCCCGGCGTGTGGCCCGGTGTGTCGAGGATAGTGATGCCGGGGGCGACCTCGTGACCATCGCTGGCGTGGGTCCAGTCGACCCCGTCGGCGTTGATTGAATTGACCGCGCCAAGCACGATTTGCTGGGCTTCGGGGGCGACTTTGTTCACCAGATCGTCTTGCATCCAGTGGGCGTGCTCCGCCGCCCCGATGATATATTCGGCGTCGGGGATGATGGCCTCGTCGAAGTCATCACGGATACCCCAGATGTGATCGGGGTGGGCGTGGGTCATCACCACATGGGTGACGGCGTAGGGATCAATACCGGCGGCTTCCATATTGGCGATCAGGCGGCCGGTGGTTTCGGTAAAGCGATTGCCTGATCCGACATCGACGAGCACACGCGCATCGCCCAGTTCGATATAGAGGTGGTTGGTGTGGGCGTAATTGGCGCCGGTGGGCAGGAAATGGGATTCAAAGAATTGTTGGACTTCGGCGGGGTCGGCGTTGACGCCAAAACTGGACACCGGATTGGTGAAGTGGCCGTCCGACAGAATGGTCAGGCGGGCGTCGCCGATGGTGAAATTGAAATGCGCGGGGTTCTCGGTGGTCGGCGCGCCGAGTTGGGCACGCGCCGAAATCGGCATCGCCATGGCAGGGGCAACGGCGGCGAGTTTGAGCATGTCACGGCGGGTAGGTTTGAGCAGGGTCATCGAGGCGCGTCCTTTTTGATCGGGTTGGGTGGATCATAAGGGGGGCGCGGTATAACGCAATGTATTTTGTGAATATGTGTAAGCGGTGTCCTATCCCCACCTTCCACTCCTCGTCCTGATCTGCGATTCTGTCCGTAGGTTTTGGATTTTAGGAAGGATTTTCTCCATGGAGCGCTCAGCGGAGGTTCTCATAGAGAGCGGTGTAGTCATTGGTCCCA
>JAUZRV010000058.1 GCA_030950105.1 Rhodobacterales bacterium
GGAATAATTGCTGCGGTTTTCTCTGAAAAGCCGTATGCCGCGCTCGCGAAATTCAGCCGTGTAGGTCGGGGTATATTTTCTTTGTGTCATAGGGTCCACCCTTGGAGAGTTTTACTCTCCGGTAAACCCGGGGCGGTTCAAGAGTTCAAAGGCATGGATACTCATCGCCCACATTCGAACTCTCACAAGGAGGATCGCAAAGCACTGACATCAATCATAAAGTATTGAATCAGCCTCTTAGCACACTGTCCAAATTTGCCGGACCACTTCAGACGCCGCCTAGGCGATCTTGCTCAAGGCGAAGGCGATGAGCGGCAGCTTTTTGACGGATTCGCGTTGTTTCCTGTTGATGTAACTGCGCGGCAACATGGTTTTTCCCAAATGCGTGGCGCAAACCTTCGGCCGCTTGCGCCTTGCGCACAAGTGTTTTCGCGAGTTCCAATTGTAAGTTTGCCCGCTTGCGGCCAACCCAGACCTGCCAAAGAAGATCCGCGCCGAGAGCACGGACGGCCATCATATCTGAAGCGTCGCTCAACGCATTGTTATATTGCGCATCAAGATCTGACAAAGCTTGGCGGATTGATCTTTCATCTGCTGCAATTCGCTGCATTTTGGCTTGTTCAACCTGAAAAAGCGCGTCGGTTATTTGTGTTAACGCGTTCATTTGTTTGGACATTAGGAAAACCCTTTTGCGCGGGCGCGCATATTTTCTGCAAAGCGAATAGCGGCGGCAACTGCGCGGAACTGGTTGTGCGGGATTTCCACGCCGATATCGGTTGTCGCGTGAAGCGCGCGTGCCGTCGGTGGGTCGCTATGAATGGGCACACCTGAGTCGGCGGCAATTTTGCGGATGGTCAAGGCTATTTCGTCGACACCTTTTGCGACGCAAACCGGTGCTTCGCCCGGCAGGCGGGACCATTTGAGCGCCACAGCAAAGTGAGTTGGGTTCACGATGATCACGTCAGCGTCGGGCACATCGGCCATCATTTGGCTCATCGCTATTTCATAGGCTCTGTGGCGGCGTTTCTGTTTCATATGCGGATCACCTTCCGCATCTTTATGCTCGTCCTTGATTTCTTTGTCTGACATCATGTTTTTGCGCGTGTGTTCCATGCGTTGCCACAAATAGTCAATCGCGCCGATCGCGAGCGAGACAAGCAGCACCACGGAAAGAAGCTCAATTCCAAGCCGGACCAAAACGGCGCTTGCAATCATCGGGTTGCTTTGAACAACACCCGCAATTTCTTCGAAGCGCGCACGCAGAAAAAAGCCGAGGCACACAGAATAAATGACCAATTTCACAAAGCTTTTGGCGAATTCGAACAACCCATTGCGGCCAAATTTATTTTTTGCATTGGAAAGGGGAGAAATACGAGATTGCTTCGGCTTGATCTTGCTTGGCGCGACGACAAAACTCCTTTGTGCCAGGATAACCAGTAGGGCGCAGAGAGCCGGGATGACAAACCACGGGAGCACCGCCATTCCTACGGCTTGAAAAATACCGCCCATGGGCGCGCTGACTTGCCCTTCAAACATGAGAATTGAAATCTTGTCAGACTGGTCAACAAGAACCATTAAGGCATTGCCCAGACGTTCGATTGATCCCGCACCCGCAGCAACAAAGGCCAAAAGTAAACCACCGTAAGAAGCGGCTGTTGATAGATCGGTGGATCGTGGAACGTCCCCTTTTTTGCGGGCGTCATCCAGTTTTTTCTGTGTCGGTTCATGCCTTTTATCGGTGTCGTCGTCTGCGTCGCTCATGGTATCACCCCAAAGGGGTTGCCCAAAAACATATTTAGGGACTCAATCCAAACTGAAAGCATTAGCGGGGACATCAAAAGCAACATTATTAGCCCGCCAGCGGTAATCACAGGCGCGCCGACAAAAGCGACCATAAGCTGTGGCATCGCCCGGTTAATGACGCCCAATGTAATGTTGTAAAGCACGGAAAGAATGACAAATGGCGCTGCCAAGGTGAAGGCCAGCGAAAATGCGCGTGCGACATTTCCCGTGCCCCAGGCCGCCAGAACACGAGAATCGGGGAACTGCCCTGCGGGTAATATTTCGTATGACAAAACAATCAGTTGGGCCATTCTAATATGAAGGCCTGTCATCATTGCCAAAGCTAGCCCGGATATGACCAACACGTGACCAATAGCAGGCAAAGGTTCAGAAGCAGCCCCGCCCAATAGTTGGGAAAGGGATGTAGATTGCGCAGCAATTGCCCCTGCGGTTTGAAGCGCGAGAACAAATAGGCGCACGCCAATCCCGACCGCCAATCCCGCAATTGTTTCCGTCGCCAAATAGAGCGCGAGGTCGGTGAAGGATCCCGGCGTGCCACTACCAAACGGTTGTATCGCCGGGGCAACAACGAGCGTAAATGCCAGAGCCAGAATGAGCTTCACTCTGGGGGGAACCGATTGTTCGCTAAAGGCGGGCATCAAGGCCATAACCGGACCGACACGCAAGAAAATCAGAAACCCGTGCCAAAGCAGGTCCTGCGCGATTCCCAAAATGTCGGCTGCGGCCATCATGCAGACACGACACCCACAAGAGAAGGGCGTGCTTCCAGCCCTATTTCCTCGAAAGACAGCACTGGATTCGTTACATTTTTTGCGCTTAAGACAGTTCGAAGGAACCGGCGGCGTCGGGTCGATGTCACGATAGCGGGGAAAATTCCTTTATCTCCGGCTTCGTTTATTCGTTCGCTAACCAGCCCGGTCAACCGATTGAACATGTCAGGGGGAAGCGCAACATCTAGCCCACCTTTTTCGCTCTCGATTTGATAGGTGGAAAATGTATCCTCCCACTCGGGCGCCAGCTGGATCAACGGAATTGTGCCGTCATCGCGGCGCATTTCAGCGACCAATTGAAAACCAAGGCGTTGGCGAACATGTTCGCAAACTGCTTCTGGTTGTGTGTAGTTTAGACGCGCTTCGGCAATGGCTTCTAGAATGAGAGGTATATTTCGTATGGAAACTTGTTCGTCCAACAGCAAGCGAAGCACCGAATGTAGAGCATCAATTGGCACTTTATCAGGAATGATCTCGTCGAGAAATTTCCGATTTGCGTCGGAACGTGCAGCATCGGAAAGGTTCACCATCTCATCCAAAAGGCGGCGTAGCGCTTTGCGTGTCAAAAGGCGCGGGAAGTTCTTTTTAATGATTTCGAGAAGGTGCGTTGCAAGCACTTCGGCAGGGGTAACGATTGTGACGCCGGCCATAGCAATTTCTTCTTGGTCAGAGGGATTAATCCAGCGGGCCGGTGCGCCATATACCGGCTCTTTGACCTCCTCGCCGGCGGGCAAGTCGTCGCCGCCTTCGGGAATGAGGGCCAAGACCTGATCAGGGTTTAGATGCGCGCGAGATTGTTCAACACCTTGAATCCGCAAAACGTAGAATCCCGGTGGCAGTGACGGGTCGTCGGTAAGTCGTATTTCAGGTAAAATCAGACCGAAAACCGATGCAACATGGGTGCGCATATTTGCGATGCGCGTATCGAGACCCGTGCCGGGATCCAACACCATATTGACCAAATCGGGGGCAAATTCGACGTGAATATCGTCGATATCCAATATATCACCCAATGGTTTTTCCATTGGTACAACGGCTTCGGAGGGCACGTTATTCGCGCTTGCCTCTTTTGCTTTTTGTTTTCGGTTCATGGAGTAAGCGGAAAAAGCAAGGGTGGCCCCACCGGCAATAAACGGAATAAATGGCAAGCCTGGAACCAGGGCGAACATGGTCATGATGAAGGCCACGGTCGCCAAAGCGGCGGGAAATTTACCCAATTGGGAAAGGAGCGTTTGGTCAGTGGATTCTTTGGACCCGCCGCGTGCCAACAGCAAAGCGGATGCTATCGAGATAATGACCGCCGGAATTTGCGTGACAAGGCCATCACCAACGGTTAAAATTGTGTATGTTTCAAAAGCGGTTGCGAGCGGCATGTCGTGAACAACAATGCCCATAATGAGCCCCATCACCAGATTTAGCAAAGTGATGAGCAACCCGGCCACAGCGTCGCCCTTAACAAATTTTGAGGCCCCATCCAAAGAGCCGAAAAAGGTTGTTTCCATCTGTTCCGTTTCACGCCGGCGCTTGGCTTCGGCATGATCAATGGCGCCGGCAGACATATCGCTATCGATCGCCAACTGCTTACCGGGCATACCATCGAGGGCAAAACGGGCTCCGACTTCGGCCATCCGGGCAGCGCCTTTGGTGATGACCATAAAGTTAACGATCATCAGTACGCCAAAAACAACCAATCCGAGAAATACACTACCGCCCATAACAAAGTTGGCAAACCCTTGAATGACGTCACCAGCGGCGCCGGTGCCGGTATGACCTTCGCCAATGATAAGTTTGGTGGACGATACGTTGAGAGCCAACCGCAGCATTAAAGATGCTAGCAAGATGGTTGGAAATGCAGAAAAATCCAATGGTCGTTCGATAAACAAGGTTACAGTAAATATAAGAATGGCGATTGCAAATGATGCAGCCAGCCCGATGTCAAGAATCCAGGCGGGCACTGGTAAAATCATCATGACGATTACTGCCATAAGTGCCAAAGCCAATAATATTGTCGGGTTGAAAAGTGTTTTTAGGTCTATGTTCAGCATGAATTAACCCTCGGGTTGTGGGGCGAGAGAAAAGAGTGCTCCTGCTGCGCTCTGATTGTTCAACGGCACCAATGACCCTAAATTCGATGTCATTAGCCCGGCCTGCAACAAGGGAAAGCGGTTTATTCGCGGTTGCGTGTTTTGATCCAGAGAGGAGGTTTCGGCCTGTGCCAAGATTGTTACAGGCGTTGGCATGGTTTCAAGACTGGTTCGGTACCGATTGAAAATGGCCTTGTATCTATTCGCGTATTTTGGCGTGCGTGAATGATAAGCACCGGCTGCGTCTGACCAATTACCTGTCTCGGTATAGAGTTCTTGCAGAAACTTGGCCGCATAACGGGCGTTTGCGAGCGGTTCAAACATCTGCTCGATGGATTTGAAGGCTTGGCCATGCCACTTGTAGTTTATTTGAAAGCACCCGACATCAAAGCTTCGTGCGCCACGTTTAAAATTGCGGAAAACATAGGCGCGTGCCTCGTCTTCGGTGTCGAACCACATACCTTTGCCCTCCATGTTTACAGTCCACGGCCATGGGAGCATACGACCGTTTCGTTTTCGACCCGTTTCGGTTCTGGTAATGGCTTGTAATACTGAAGCAGGAACGCCGGTTTCTCTGGCTACGGTGTGGGCGACAGCATCGCAAATTTGGGTGTAATCGGTAGCTGCCGCACCTTTTGTAGGAAGCGCCAAAACCGAGAAAAGCGTAAAAATAAGGATAGTGAAACCGACTACGCTTATTCGCGTTGGATAAAACCTTAGCAATGTAAACAATCGCTGCTTAGGAAATTGCGCGAAGAAACGCAGGTTGTGGATGTTTTCTATTGTTTTCATAAGCCTACCCTTCAGCGCATTCTGTCGCCGGTAGCCCATTGATAGGCGCGCATGGTTTACAATTGGTAAGCATCTGCAATTTGTTTTTAATATACCCAGAGTCATTAAGGAATCTCTGAACAAAGCCCTGATTTCCGTGCTATAATTCTGGCAGCACTTACGGGAGAATTGGTATTGAAACAGCAGAGTTTTTCGTCACTTGAGCAGGAGTTATTGTCAAATCTGGTGTTTAAGGATTGTTGGTCATGCAGCGATCTGGCTATTTTCTGTGGTTTCAATTCCGTCTTTGAACGTGACGCCTGTGATGATTTTTGCAAGGGAAACTCTGAACAACATGGCTTTCGGCATGCGGAAGTTGTCGATTGCCGCTCGGGTTCACGGCACCAGCCGTTTTGCGGCCGCTTTCGCGACTGTTTTACCCCGCTCCCCTGATTTCAGGCAGACTCCGCCCTCAA
>JAUZRV010000059.1 GCA_030950105.1 Rhodobacterales bacterium
GGCATCAGCCGCCCGAACACCCCCAGATATCAACCTTCAACGCACACTCTAAACTCAGTTCAAAACGCCGCCGTCAACCCGGCCGATCCAGTGCGCCGGAAGGAAATACCCGGAGGCTGATGAATAATTCGGGCTAGAAAAGGGATCGACAGCAAGGTGATCATTAACGGGGCCACAAAAAACAAAGCGGCGGTATTGGCCAATGGCAACACGGCCAATGCAGTGAAATAGGCCATGTTCGAGGTGACGATCAACAAACCGCGTGTGGCATGCAGCCACGGATTGCGGGTGCGCAAAATCTGTAAACCGCCTTCGGCCTGCACCATAGCAAGCGAAAACAGGATGCCAAATATCGAACGCGTGAACACGATTTGGTGCAGCGGATACCCACCAGAAAGCTGTTTGATCAGCATGTCGTTGATCGACATCGCAAACATCCCCACCAGCACAAACATGATGCCAAGGGCCGGGCGGTTGAGGTCTTGGGTTTGTGCGAGGGTCACCAAATCGGCCTTTCTTTTGATTTGAGATAGCATGAAGCGAAACCGGAATGATGTCCGTTTGCGACAGTTGTGCATTCGCGTGATCCCCCATAGGGTCGCGTGGCGCTGGAGGAACGGGCATGAGTGCAATTTTGCAAACGATAGACCTATGCAAGGTTTATGATAAAGAGTCGGGCACAGCATTTGAGGCGTTGAAAAACGTAAACCTGTCGATTGAGGCGGGTGAAATACTCGCGCTTCTGGGACCGAACGGGGCCGGTAAAACCACGCTGATTTCGACGCTGTGCGGGTTGGTGTCGCCAACATCGGGCACGGCCACAGTGGGCGGGTTTGATATTGTGCACGATTACCGGCAGGCGCGCGCATTGATCGGGTTGGTGCCGCAGGAAATATCGCTGGAACCGTTTGAAAAGCTGATCAATACGGTCAAATTTTCGCGCGGGTTGTTTGGCAAGCCGCGCAATGATGCGTTGATTGAACGGATATTGCGGCAGCTGTCGTTGTGGGACAAACGCAATGACCGGATTATGGAATTGTCCGGCGGGATGAAACGGCGGGTGTTGATAGCCAAGGCGCTGGCGCATGAACCGCGGGTTTTGTTTTTGGACGAACCGACGGCGGGTGTGGATGTGGAATTGCGCAAGGATATGTGGAATATCGTGGCGGATTTGAAATCCGACGGCGTGACCATAATTCTGACCACCCATTATATAGAAGAAGCCGAGGCCATCGCCGACCGGATCGGGGTGATCAACAAAGGCGAGATTTTGTTGGTTGAGGGCAAGGCCAAATTGATGGCGCGTATGGGCAAAAAAGAGCTGCGGATTGATCTGCAAGATCCGGTTGCCAGTATACCCGAGGGTTTGGCGCGCTATCACCTTGCGTTGGGCAACGGCGGGCAGAGCCTGACATATTCCTATGACACCAGAGGCGAGCGCACCGGCATTACCGGATTGTTGGCGGATGTGGCGGCGCAGGGGTTGGTTCTTGCCGATATGGAGACCCGTCAAAGCACGTTGGAAGAAATATTCACCGATCTGGTGCGAGAGGATGCGGCATGAACTTTCAAGCGGTCAAAGCGATCTATATATTTGAAATGACCCGGTTTTTTCGCACAATGTTGCAAAGTTTGATTTCTCCGATCATCTCGACATCACTCTATTTCGTGGTCTTCGGAGCAGCGATCGGCAGTCGCATAGATCAAGTGGACGGGGTGAGCTATGGCGCCTTTATCGTGCCGGGGTTGATCATGCTTACGGTGATGACACAGGCGATTTCAAACGCCTCGTTCGGGATATATTTCCCGAAATTCATCGGCACGATTTATGAGCTGCTATCGGCACCGATATCGTTTTTCGAAATTGTGTTGGGCTATGTCGGGGCGGCGGCAACCAAGGCATTGTTTATCGGGGGAATGATATTGCTCACCGCCAATCTGTTTGTTGACCTTGAAATATTGCATCCGGTGGCGATGGTGGCGTTTTTGGTGTTGACCTGCCTGTCGTTTGCATTGTTCGGGTTTATCATCGGGATCTGGGCGAAGAATTTTGAACAATTACAGTTGATCCCGCTGTTGGTGATCACGCCGTTGGTTTTTCTTGGCGGATCGTTCTATTCGATCTCGATGTTGCCGCCGATCTGGCAAACGGTAACCCTGTTTAATCCGGTAGTTTACCTGATTTCGGGATTCCGCTGGGCATTTTTCGGCACCGCAGATGTGTCTATCGGGGTGAGCTTGCTGGCGATTGGACTGTTTAGCGGTCTGTGCCTCGGGTTGATCTGGTGGATATTCAAAACCGGCTACCGGCTCAGAAGCTAGGGCCTCGCGGCGCACGTTCGCGTGACTTTTATACCCCGTGGGGGAAATTTTCGACAATTGGGGCAACTCGGTTGACCTGTCGTCTTGTTTGTCCGGCCTTGGCACTCTAAATGCGTTGCATGAAGCGTTGGATCCCATTTGTAAAATCACCCCCGACCGTGGCCGTTATTCGACTTGCCGGGGTTATTGCCTCTGGTGGGCGCGGGGCGTTGAACGACGAAACGCTGGCGCCGATTATTGAAAAAGCATTCAAACGTGGCAAACCGGCTGCGGTGGCGTTGGTGATCAATTCACCGGGCGGATCGCCGGTGCAATCGTCGTTGATCGGCGCGCGTATCCGGCGGTTGGCGGACGAAAACGATATCCCTGTCTATGCCTTTGTTGAAGATGTGGCCGCCTCGGGCGGGTATTGGCTTGCGGCAGCGGCGGACGAGATCTGGGCCGACGAGAATTCTATTATCGGGTCGATTGGGGTGATTTCGGCAGGATTTGGCGCGCATGTGTTTCTTAACCGGCAGGGGTTTGAACGGCGGGTTCACACCGCTGGTAAATCCAAATCCATGATGGACCCGTTTCAAAAAGAAAAGCCCGAGGATGTAAAACGTCTCAAATCCCTGTTGAGCGACATCCACGAGAATTTCATCGCCCACGTAAAGGCGCGGCGCGGTTCCAAATTGGCGGATGAAGACCTGTTTACCGGAGAAATCTGGGTGGGTCGCGCGGCGATTGAAAACGGGTTGATCGACGGGATCGCCCATATCATGCCAAAAATGCGCGAAATCTACGGGGAAAAAGTGCAGTTTCGCCGTTATGGCACCAAACGCGGTGTGATGCAGCGCCTCGGCATGTCGTTTGTCCAAGACGCCCTGACCGGGATTGAGGAGCGCGCAGAATATGCGCGTTACGGTCTCTAGGCCATGATTTTCAAGATTATCACCTTGTTTCTGGTTGGCATGGGCGTGTTGGCGATGTTCGGCAAATACCGTTTTCCCGGCCAAAAGCGCCTCGCGGCGGCAAAATGCCCGTCTTGCGGGCGCTATCGCATTGGCAAAGGCCCGTGTTCTTGCAAGAAAAATAGGGGCTAATTTATGGTCTGGCTGATGGCATCTTTGGGGTTGGTCATTCTGTTGCTTGCGGGGGATGCTCTGGTCAAAGGGGCGGTGAACCTGAGTTTGCGCATGGGTATTCCGGCGCTGATCGTCAGTTTGACCATTGTTGCCTTTGGCACCTCTGCACCGGAACTGTTGATCGCGGTTAACGCAATTCTGGACGGAAAACCGGGTTTGGCGCTTGGCAATGTCGTCGGATCGAACACCGCTAATATTCTGCTGGTTTTGGGGCTGCCGGCGCTGTTTGCGACTTTGCATACCTCGGAATGTAGCACCCGCAAGACCTATTTGTTTATGATGGGGGCCACTGGCCTTTTTATAGCAATGGCGTTTTGGGGCACGTTCACCGCGATCAGTGGTTTGATCCTGCTGGGGGTTCTGTCGTTTATATTGATGGATGCGTTTCGTGATGCAGGGCGGCACCGGCGTGATGCCGCCGCACGTGCCGAGGACGAAGAAGAAGAAGTCGAAGGTGCCGATCCCGATATGCCGTGGTGGCGGATTATCCTGTTTTTGCTGTTGGGCCTTGTCGGGCTGCCGCTCGGGGCCGACCTTTTGGTGCATAACGCGTCCATTATCGCGCGCAATTACGGGGTAAGCGATACGGTGATCGGCCTCACACTCGTGGCGCTGGGCACCTCCCTGCCGGAACTTGCGACAACAGTAATGGCCGCGATCCGACGTCAGGCCGATGTCGCGCTTGGCAATGTGATCGGGTCCAACATGTTCAATCTGTTGGCGATTGTCGGGATTGCCACGCTGGTTGGCCCGATTCCGGTCGATCCGGAATTCTTGCGGTTTGATCTCTGGGTGATGCTGGGCGCGTCGGTGATGTTGCTGCCGTTTGTGTTTTTCAAACAGGATATCACCCGCCCGTGGGGCATATTGTTAACCTCGCTTTACCTGTTCTATATTGTGATTGTTCTCATATAAGCCCGATTCAGGAGTTTCTAAATGCCCGCTGTTTTAATCACCGGAGCCGCAAAACGGTTGGGCCGCGCGATGGCGATTCATATGGCGGGGCGCGGGTATGATGTGGCTGTGCATTACGCTGGATCACAAGATGCCGCCGAACAGGCGGTGGACGAGATCCGCGCATTGGGGCGGCAAGCGGTGGCATTGCAGGCCGATCTTACCGATGAGGGTGCAACACAAGAATTGATGCCGCGCGCCGTAGCCGCGCTTGGCGCACCGATCACCACATTGATCAATAACGCCTCGATTTTCGAATATGATACGTTGGAAATCGCGACCCGCAATAGTTGGGATCGCCATATGGAAAGCAACCTGCGCGCGCCGTTTGTGTTGACGCAGGCGTTGGCGGCACAGGTGCCCGATCCGGTGATGGATAATAATCAAGAGCCGGTGGCACAGGGCCTTGTGGTTAATATGATTGATCAACGGGTGCGCAAACTGACGCCGGAATTCATGAGCTACACATTGGCCAAGATGGGTTTGTGGGCGTTCACCCAAACCGCAGCGCAGGCGCTTGCCCCGCGGGTGCGAGTCAATGCAATTGGTCCCGGTCCGACATTGATCGGCGCGCGTCAGTCACCGGCGCATTTTGCCCGTCAACGTGACGCAACGATTTTACAACGTGGCGCAAATGTCAGGGATATCCTCGGGGCGTTAACCTGTTTTGTCGATGCACCCGCCATAACCGGGCAATTATTATGCGTTGACGGGGGCCAACATCTCGCTTGGAAAACCCCGGATATATTAGGGCCGGAATAGACATATTTGCGCGCAACGGCAAAAGTTCTGCACTTTTGCCTCTGCTGTAACAAAGCCGTTACAAATTTGTTAATGATATCAGCCGTTTGCACTTCTATAAAAAATATATCGTTTAAAGTCAGTATGTTGTAAATATGCCTAAAAATGAGGCACATCAGGGAAAGTGGCCAAAAACAACGATAAAACCGTGATCTGGCAAAGTTATCATCAGAGTTATCCACAGAAACCGTGGGTATGTTTTCTCTTGATTTGCCGTCTTGAAGATTGCAGCAACATGCAAAGAATCATATTTGTGGACAAATGAATGACTTGGACAAAAACAGCGAATCCTTAACGCCCCCTCTGCGCGGTGCGCCCTGTATTCAGGCGTATCTGAAAACGCTCGACCAATCGCCGGGCGTTTATCGGATGCTCGATGAAAATGCGCGGGTTCTTTATGTTGGCAAGGCGCGGCAATTGCGCAATCGGGTGTCCAATTATGCCCGCGAAAGCGGCCATTCGGGGCGCATTGCGCGGATGATTTCCGAAACCACCAAGATGATGTTTCTGACCACAAAGACAGAAACCGAGGCGCTGTTGTTAGAACAGAACCTTATTAAACAACTCAAGCCGCGCTATAATGTGCTGTTGCGAGACGACAAATCCTTTCCCAATATTCTTGTCGAGTTTAGCCACGCCTATCCGCAAATCCAAAAACACCGCGGCGCAAAACGCAAGAAGGGCCGTTATTATGGTCCATTTGCAAGTGCCGGCGCGGTTAACCGGACCTTGAACCAGTTGCAGCGGGCATTTTTATTGCGCAATTGCACCGATTCAATGTTTGAAAACCGCACGCGGCCCTGTTTGCTCTATCAAATCAAACGCTGTTCGGCGCCCTGTGTCGGGTATATTTCCGAGGATGATTATGCCGGATCGTTGCGCGATGCGGAACGGTTTTTGGCGGGGAAATCAACGGACGTTCAGGGCAAGCTTGCCACCGAAATGGCCGATGCCTCTGACGCGATGGAATATGAACGCGCGGCGGCGCTTCGGGACCGGATCAAGGCGTTGACGCAGGTGCAAACCGCGCAAGGAATCAATCCGCAATCCACGCCAGAGGCCGATGTGATTGCGCTGCACCTGGATGGCGGACAGGCCTGCGTGCAGGTGTTTTTTATCCGCTCAAACCAGAATTGGGGCAACCGCGATTTTTATCCGCGCGTGGGCCCGGATATTGAAGAGGCCGAGGTGTTGGAGGCCTTTATCGGGCAGTTTTACGATAACAAGGATCCGGCGCGGTTGTTGCTGTTGTCACACCCGATCGAAAATGCCGATTTGATGGAGCAGGCCTTGGGTGAAAAAATCGGGCGCAAGGTTGAAATCTCGTTGCCTTTGCGCGGGGAAAAGGCCGATCTGGTGTCCTTCGCCGCACGCAATGCCCGCGAGAGCCTTGCCCGCAAGTTGGCCGAGACCGCGACGCAAGGGAAACTGTTGAAAGGATTGACCGAGGCGTTTGACCTTGAAGGCGTGCCACAGCGCATAGAAGTCTATGATAACAGTCACATAAGCGGGACAAATGCGGTGGGTGCGATGATTGTCGCAGGGCCGGACGGATATATGAAAAACCAGTATCGCAAGTATAATATCAAAGGCGATGACATCACGCCGGGCGATGATTTTGGCATGATGAAAGAGGTTCTGGCGCGGCGTTTCAAACGGCTTCTCAAGGAAGATCCGGATCGTGAAAAGGGCCTGTGGCCGGACCTGTTGTTGATTGATGGCGGTGCCGGTCAAGTGAGCGTGGTGGCGCAGATTATGCGGGATTACGGGGTGAGCGATATTGCGATGATCGGGGTTGCCAAGGGCGAAGATCGCGATGCGGGCAAAGAAGAATTCTACCGTGTCGGCCAACGTGCCTTTGCGTTAAAACACAATGATCCGGTGCTCTATTTCGTGCAACGATTGCGGGACGAAGCGCACAGGTTTGCTATTGGCACCCACCGCGCCAAACGGGCGAAATCAAATTTCGCCACGCCTCTGGACGAGGTGCCCGGCGTGGGCGCGGCGCGCAAACGCGCGTTGTTGGCACATTTCGGCAGCGCCAAGGCCGTGAGTCGTGCAAATCTCGCCGATTTGAAGGCGGTGAGCGGGGTGTCCGGGGCATTGGCACAGACGATTTACGACTTTTTTAATGCGCGTGGGTGAGCAGACCGAGGGGCGCGCGCCATTCGGCTTTTCAGTGCGGCCAAGACAGGGTAGGAATGGCATATGACTTGGAACATACCAAATATCCTGACGATTTTCCGTCTTATCGCAGCACCCGGCGTCGCGGTGATGTTTCTCTATTTCTTGCGACCCTATGCGGATTGGTTTGCGTTGCTGTTGTTCACGCTGGCGTCGATCACCGATTGGTTTGATGGTTACCTCGCGCGATTATGGAACCAGCAGACAAAATTGGGCACTATGCTTGACCCGATTGCGGACAAGGCGATGGTGATGATCGCGCTACTGGTGATCGTGGTTTATTCGACGTTGTCGTCATGGCTTATCCTGCCTGCGGCTTTGATCATGTTTCGCGAAGTATTCGTGTCGGGCCTACGTGAATTTCTCGGAGATACGGCGGGCACATTGAAAGTGACCGTATTGGCAAAGTGGAAAACCACCACGCAAATGATTGCAATTGCAGTGATTTTTTCGCAAGGTCTGTTTGAACATTATTTCGGCGTGGCGATTTTGGGCATGGATGACATTATCATTGTTGATATTCTGGATGGGCGCGAAGAAGATATTTTCGGGTTGAACTGGAAGTTGAAGGGGATGATCTGGAGCGGCTATATCGGGCTTGGCATGTTGTGGATTGCGACGGCTTTGACGCTGCTCACCGGGTTTGATTATTTTCGCAAGGCGATGCCCTATTTGAAGGACGATGAATGATGAATGTGCTCTATTTTGCATGGGTGCGCGAACGGATCGGGGTGCCAAAGGAAACGGTTGAAACGCAGGCCGAAACCGTGGCCGATCTGGTTGAGGAACTGCGCGGGCGCGAAGAAAGATATGCCGCTGCCTTTGCTGATCTAAGCGCGCTGCGGGTGGCCATTGATCAGGAATTATCCGAGTTTGACAGCCCCCTAAAAGGCGCGCGGGAAGTGGCGTTTTTCCCACCGATGACGGGTGGCTAAGTGGTAAGTATCTCGATCTCTGTGCAGGATACGGCATTTGATGCCGGTGCAATGTTGAATGATTTCTCCAATGAAAACAGCCAAGTAGGCGCGGTTATCAGCTTTACTGGATTGGTGCGTGATACGCCGGACAATGATCTGGACCGTATGGTGATCGAACATTATCCGGGCATGACCGAACGCGCATTGCAAACGATTGCCGACGAGGCCGCACAGCGTTGGGATTTGGCGGCGGTCCTGGTGATCCACCGTTTTGGGGATCTGCATGTCGGCGAACAGATCATGATGGTGGCCACCGCATCAAGGCACCGCACTGCCGGATTTGAAGCGGCGGAATTTCTGATGGATTATCTGAAATCGCGGGCCCCGTTCTGGAAAAAAGAATTCACCAAATCGGGTGCTGAATGGGTGGATGCCAAGGACGCAGACGAAGCGGCATTGGGGCGCTGGAGCGCCGATTAGCCGGTAAAGCCGACGTATGGTAAACGTATGTATTACGTGCATACGTCGATATGCATACAGTCGGTGCATTTGCTGCATCGTATCAGGCGTTTTCCAGTGCGGCCTTGGCTTTTGCTTTGCGTTCATGGGCGAGGGTGCTGAGGCCGATATCATCCAGTATCGAATAAATCGCTGGCAAAACGAAAAGCACAATCACGCCGGCGCTGAGCAATCCAAAGGCGAGACTGGTCACCAGCGGGATCAGGATTTGCGCCTGAAGCGAGGTTTCCAACAGGATCGGCAGCAGGCCGACAATGGTTGATGTCGAAGTGAGGAAAATCGCGCGGAAACGGGCGCGCGCCGCCAGTGATGCAGCCTCGGCCACGGTTTCGGTGGCGCCGTGTTCATGTTTGACAAAATCGACAAGCAGGATCGAGTTGTTGACCACAACCCCCGCCAAAGCGACAAAACCCAGCATCGAAGGCATCGAAAAATCCAGCCCCATGAACATATGCCCGAAGATTGACCCCGACAGCGACAGCGGGATGATCAGCATCACCACGATCGGTTCGACATAGGAGCGAAACAGGAAGCTCAACAATAGAAATACGCCGACGAGGCCGATTAGAAAGCCGGAGACCATGGATTTTTGGGTTTTTCCGGCCTCGGCGTTTTGGCCTTCTACGTCGAGATCTATACCGGGATAGCGTTCAAGAAGATCGGGGACAAATCGCGCGAGGGTGTCTCCAACGATGGCGTTGGAATTGGCAATGCGGGTGTCGATGGTGCCCTGCACGGTGACAGTGCGCACGCCGTCCTCGCGGTTGATGCGGGAATAGCCTTGGCCAATTTCAACGTCGGCTATCACCGAAAGCGGCACATATGAACCATCAGGGCGGGTGATGGAAAAGCCGTCAAAGCGGTCAAAACTGCCTTGGTCGGCGTGGTCAAATTGGGCGGTTACCTCAAGCAATTGACCTCGCACCTGCATTTCGGAAATCGTGGTGCCAAAATAGGCCGAGCGCAATTGATCGGCGACCATGGCGGCAGTGATGCCCATGGGACCGGCAACGGTGTTGAGGCGGATTTGCAATTCGCGTTTTCCCGGGCGCAGGTCATCAAGGACCGAGGTCACGCCTTCATAAGTCCAGATCCAGTCCTTGAGTTCAATCGCGGCGGATTTAAGGGCGACAAGATCATTGCCTTTGAGGCGCATATCAATGGCGATACCGGCGGGGCCGATCGTGGCCTCGGCGAATTTAAGGGAAATCACATCGGGCAGGGGACCGACGGCATCGCGCCACAGTTCCATGATTTCGTCGGGGCGGCTGATGCGGTCGGCGGAGGGCAGCAGGTCCACGCTCAGGGTGACAACATGGGAGCCGGTTTCAAATGAATCGCGATTGACGCCGTAAAGGGTTGATACGTGACGGATCAGGGTCGCGCCGTTTGGTTGCCGCGGGGTGAGGGTATCATTGACCTGTTCAAGGCCGGTTTCGAGTTTGGCCACGATGGACTTTGTGCGCGCCAGCGGGGTGCCCTGGGGAAGCAGGACGCGGGCAACGATGGTATCGCCGTCCAGTTCGGGGAAGGCGGTAAATTTGAGGTATCCGCCGGCGAGCATGGAAACCGAAACCAGCAGCACGGCCATGGTCACACCAGCGGTGACATAACGCCAGCGAATGGTGAGATCGACGACCGGCCCAACAAGGCGATCACGGGTCCAGACCAGAGAATTTTCGGCGAAGGCCCGCAGGCCGCTGGGTTTGCTTTGCTTTTCGAGGGTGTGCACGAGGTGATGGGGCAGGATGAGAAAGGCCTCGATCATCGAGACCGAAAGCACAAACAACATAACCGCGGGAACCACGCGCAGCACCGCGCCCAGATCACCGGAGAGGAAGGCGAGGGAGCCGAAAATCATCGCGGTGGTGGCAAAAGAGGCAAGGACATTGGGAAATACCTGCAAGGCGCCTTCGACAGCGGCCTCAAGCGGGGCGAGTCCCTTTTCGCGTTTTCGGGCGATGTTTTCGGAAATAACAATCGCGTCATCCATCAACAGGCCGATAACGATAAGCAGGCCGAGCGTGGTCATCAAGTTAAGCGAATAACCGACAAACCCCATGATCGCGACGCCACCCATGAACGATACCGGCAGGCCCATCACCACCCAGAATGCAAAACGGAACCCAAAGAACAGCCACAGCACCAAAAAGACAAGGCCGAGGCCCTGAAGGCCATTCACGATCACCATCGTGAGGCGGTCACGCACCACGGAGGCGCCATCGGTGGTGATTTCCAGGGTGGCACCGGGGGGGGATAGTTGGCGTTCGGCCGCGAGGAACGATTTCAGTTCGTCAATGATCGTAAGGGAATCTTCGGCGCGGGTTTTGGTGATGTCGAGGACGGCCGCGGGGCGGCCATCAAAGAATATCTGGTCGTCGGCGGTTGAAAAGTCTTCGGTGATGTCGGCGATTTCACGCAGCAGAACCCGCCCGCCGGCATCGGACGAGCGCACCACAAGTGCACCGAGGGTGACGGCATCGCGGCGTTCTTCTGCAACGCGGATCAGCAGGGTTTCGCGGTTGGTTTCAAGGCTTCCGGCGGGGAGGTCGATGCTTCCGGTTTCGATAGCGCGGGCCACATCGGACACCGAAATGCCGAATTTTTGCAGGGCAATCGGGTTGAGGCCAACATGGAGTTCACGGGTGGAAAATCCGGTGATGTCGACCTTGGGGATGCCCCCCCATTGTAACATGCGGGTGCGCACTGCTTCGGCATAATCCTTGAGATCGGTGCGGTTGGCGGGGCCGCTAATCGAGACGGAAGCAACAAATTCAGTGAGGCCCATGGGTTTGATGCGCACGGTTTCGGAACGGTCGGGGAAATCGGATATGGCCTCGACTTCGGATTTGACGTCGGCAACGAAGGTCTGAAAATCATTGCCTTCAACCATGCGCACAACCGCACGGGCGAGGTTTTCACGGGATTCGCAAGATTGGGTGTCGATGCCGTTTACTGCATCAAGGGCGTTTTCGATACGCTCGCAAATGGCGGTTTCAACTTCCTCAGGGCGCGCACCGGGATAGGGCACGGTGATTTCGACGCGGCTCGGCTCGGCGCGGGGGAAGGTTTCGCGCAGCAATGTGGGGCCGACGTAGAGACCGGACAACAGAAACAGGATCATCAACAGGTTGGAGATGGTCGGGTGGCCGGCGAAAAAGCGGATCATTTTGACGGCTCCGCAGTGGTATCGGCGGTGGTGTCAAGGGCGGCGAGCGTGGCCATCAGGGTGCTGTCTTCGACCGGATCGAGCAACATACCGGACATGACAACGGCAGGCGAAGACACGACAATGCGGGTGCCAACGGGCAGATTGTCACGAATAAGGGCGATGTCGCCCTGCACCAGATAAGGGGAAATATCCTGCAATTGCAGGCGATTATCAGCATCGGAAATCAAGATCTGACCGGCGCGCAGGGCACTACGCGGGATGACGATACCGTTGATCGGGGCGGCACCAAGGACCACGGAAACAAACATGCCTTTGGTGAGCGGCGGCCGGTTGCCCGGGCTGGCGGATTTATAGGCGTTATCAACGCGCACGATAACGCCAATGGCGCCGGTTTTGGCGTCGATGGTATCGCTGATCCGGTCGACAACGGCGGGCCACGACAGGGTCTGGCCGCCAAGTTCCATATTGACGGTCGCGGTCAGGCCAAGGTGTTGCAAAACGGCGTTCATGGCGGACGGATCCATCGGTAGCGCGCTTGTCGATGTGCCGGTGGTGCGCAATAGGGCCTGAAGGTCGGCGACCGAGATCTGGGCGGCGACCTCGGCGGCTTCGACACCGTCGAGTTTTGCAGTGGTCAGGCCAGAGCGCACAAATTGCCCAACTTCAACAGACACTTGGGCGACGCGTGCGGCAAATGGTAAGGTAAGTTCGGTGCGCTCGAGGTTCAGGGTTGCGGTTTCCAGAGAGGCCACAAAAACGGCGATTTGTTCGGTTTGCACGGCCCGCTGCGTGGGCAGCAATTTGAGAGCATTTTCCAGCCCCAGCACCTTTTGACGCTGTGCGAGATGGGCGGCGCGGGAATTATCAAGCGAGGCCTGCGAAACGGTGCCGCCATTAAATAGCCGTTCAACGCGTTCAAGATCGGAAGTTTTGATTGCCAAGGCTTCTTTTTCAAGGGCGAGGGCGGCGGCCTGATTGGTTTCGGAAATCGAGATTTCGGCAAGGCGGGCCTCGGCGGAGCGGATATTGGCGCGGGCCTGGGCAATGGCAAGGTTGAAATCGGTTGGCGAGAGCCGCAACAGAACCGCGCCCGCCGGAAGGATAGCGCCCTTTTTCAGCAGCGGATTGACGTAGTCGGCAGTGCCGCTCACTTGGGAAATGGCATCATAGGTGCGCGCCGGATCAACCAGCCCAAAACCGGAGGCGTGCGGGGTAATATTCATTTCTTGAGCAACAATAATACGCACTGCGGTGCTGCGTTCGGCGAGAGGAACCTGCGCGGGGGGCGGCTTGTTGGAGACCGTGTAAACGAGAAATGCCACGCCTGCGAAAACCAGCGGTAAGGTGATAAAGAGCAGTTTCAGAGCGGTTTTCATGGGGTCTCTCCAGAAGGGCCATAGAAGGGGCATCGGCGAATAGTGTTTAGGATTTGGCAAAACCCGATAGTTGCAGGTCAAGCAGGCGCGGGCCATCCTCAAGCAGGATAGCGGTGTTTCGCGTTATCATAAGACGTAATACCAAACTCTGAATAACGCCGAAAATAAGGGTCTCGGCATCCTTCGGGGCGATATCGCGGCGGAAACTGCCGGTTTCAATGGCGGCGATGACCGCCCCGACAAGAGCGCCGCGAAAATCGGTCATTCGGGTTTGAATGGCCGATTGAACCATAGAGTGATTGGCCGAGGCATCGCGCATGACCATGATTTCGGGCAGGGCGGGGGTGTCGATGATCAGTTGTAGATGGCCCAGAATTAACAGACGGATGCGTTCCAGCGGGTCGGTTGTGGTGCTGGTCACGCGCGCAATATTGGCGCCGACACGTTGGCCAAGCTGATCGGCGATTGCGCCCCAAATATCGCCCTTTTTCGGGAAATGTTTGTAAAGCGCCGGTTGGGTGAGGCCAAGTTTCCCGGCAATCATGCCCGTGGTGACGTGATTTGGGCCAACCTCGAAGGCGAGATCAAGCGTGGTTTGCAGGATCTCGGCCTTGCGGTCCGAGGCGGATTTGCGGGTGCGGCGGGGGATTTCTCTGTTCGCCTCGGCCCCGAATTTGGTCATATCAGTCATATAGTATTTGCCCATGATTTATGGTGTTTATCAGGTATTTGCTTTCATGCTTGCAAGGGCCAAACCGGTCCAGACCGAAGCCCGAATGATCATAGCACCCACAGTGCGCATCTCGAAGGCCGCGCCCTGAATGATAGTATAGGCGAAAATGGCAGCGACGAAAACGGTGCTGGCAGAAATAGCGATTGCAAGCGAAGTGCCCCAAGGGCGGCGCAGCCAGAGACCAATGGCGGCAAGGATGTAAAATCCGCCAGCGAGAAAGTTGAACCACAGGATAAATGGCATATAGGCGCCGGCGGATTCGCGCGCCTCGTCAGACCCGAAAAGGACGGAACCACCAGAGAAAAGCGTGAGTATCCCGAAGATAAAGCCGAAAACAATAAAGGCGCGAAGGGCGATAGGGAGTTTTTTAGGGGGCGTTGTCATGGGGTATCCTTTGGCAGATTTAAGGGCGCACGTTCGGAGATGTCTGGAGCGGTTATATATTCATAACTAATGTGGCGTATGTGTGACTTAAACTGACAAATTGTCGCAGATTTAATTAGGAATAGGCGATGGTCAGAAGCACGATGCCCAGAAGGATGCGGTAGATGACGTAGGGCGTGAAACTTACGCTGCGCAAAAGCCGCATCATTAAGGTGAGGGCAAGAAGGGCGGCGAGGAAAGAAAACCCAGCCGCAATTGCACCGTCACGGGCCGAGGAAATATCGGCGGTCATGATGACTTCGGCCCCGAGGAAGATGCCGCTGGCAAATATGATCGGCACCGACATCAGCATGGATAATTTGGCGGCACTGTAACGGTCATAGCCGAGTTGGCGGGCGGCGGTGATGGTGATGCCGGACCGCGAGGTGCCGGGGATCAGGGCGACGGCCTGCCAGAGACCCATGATGATGGCGTCGCGCAGGGACCATTTTCCGGCTGGTTTATCGGTGCTGCCGCGTTGATCCATGACATAAAGCAGGATGCCAAACAGGATCATGGTCCAGCCGATCACGGTGATCGAGCGCAACATATCGCTTAATCCGGTGAGTTTGAGAACCACGCCAAAGATGACGGCAGGCAGGGTGGCGATCATCAACAGGAAGGCGAGGCGGGATCCGTCGGTGTCGATGCGGCCAGTGAGCATGCGGGGGATACCGGCAAGGCCGGGTTTCAGATCGCTCCAGAAATAAGCCACGACGGCGACCAGCGTGCCGATGTGCACAGCGACATCAATCACCTGCCCTTGGTCGGGCATGCCTGTCAGGCGGGGCAAGAGAATCAGATGGCCGGAAGACGAGACCGGAAGAAATTCGGTCAGGCCCTGAATGGCGGCAATAAGGAAAAGATAATACAGTGGCATCGTGAAGGCGTCCTGAGCGGCAATGATATGTTTGCTATAAACCCATGGGGAGAAAAGGAAAGTCCAGAATAAGGACCGAATCGGATCTAAAATGCACCTGGGAATGGAAAAATATCAGTTGGACTTGGTGGATATTGCAATTAAAGGTCAGCAGTACTGCCTTTTCATCTGGATAATCCTCGCGTATGGACGGGCGACAATTGATATTCGAAAGGTAGTGACGTGGCGAAACAACCGATGTTGAAATTTGTGAGTGTTGAACGGGATATGCCCGAGAAACGTGCGCCTATCCTACGGAATCAGGATTTCGACGAGATATATGCGGAGTTCGCAAGCGCCAAGGCTGCCGAGCAGGCAAGTCGGTGCAGCCAGTGTGGCGTGCCCTATTGCCAGTCGCATTGCCCGCTGCACAATAACATCCCCGACTGGTTGCGCATGACCGCAGAGGGGCGGCTGGAAGAAGCCTATGCCTTGTCGCAGGATACCAATGCTTTTCCGGAAATTTGTGGCCGGATTTGCCCGCAGGATCGCCTGTGCGAGGGTAATTGCGTGATCGAGCAATCGGGCCACGGCACGGTGACCATCGGGTCGATCGAAAAATACCTTACTGATCTGGCGTGGGAAAATGGCTGGGTGAAACCGATTGCGCCCAAGGCCGAGCGCGCCGAATCTGTGGGTATCATCGGGGCCGGTCCGGGGGGATTGGCAGCGGCAGATGTGTTGCGTCGTGCCGGCGTGCAGGTTACGGTTTATGACCGTTATGATCGCGCCGGCGGGTTGTTGACCTATGGTATTCCGGGGTTCAAATTGGAAAAAGATGTGGTGCTGCGGCGCAACGACCAATTGGCGCAGGGCGGGGTTGATTTCCGGCTTAATTGCACAGTGGGCGAGGATATCGGTTTTGAAGATATTCGCGCGGCCCATGATGCGGTGATTATCGCCACAGGTGTCTATAAAACAAGGGATTTATCGGGGGAAGGCGCAGATGCGGACGGCATCGTGCGGGCGATTGATTATCTCACGGTGAGCAACAAATTGTCGTTCGGGGACGAAGTGCCGGATGCGGAAAAAACTGCCTATGATGCCGCCGGAAAACGGGTGGTTGTCATCGGTGGCGGCGACACGGCGATGGATTGTGTGCGCACCGCGATACGGCAAGGGGCCGACAGTGTGAAATGTCTCTACCGGCGGGACCGCACCAATATGCCGGGGTCGCAACGCGAGGTTCAAAACGCCGAAGAAGAAGGCGTGATCTTTGAATGGCTGCGCGCGCCGGTCGGGTTTTCGGGCGCTCCGGTAAACAGTGTGCGCGTGCAAGAAATGCGGCTTGGCACACCGGATGCCACAGGGCGGCAAGCGCCCGAAGTGATCGAGGGCGCGGAGTATGACGAGCCCGCCGATCTGGTGATCAAGGCGCTCGGGTTTATGCCCGAAGATCTGCCGGTGTTGTGGGATATGCCGGACCTGCCGGTGACGGCGTGGGGCACGATCAAAGCAACCTATGGCACCGGTTTGACCGAGATGCCGGGGGTCTATGCGGTGGGCGATATTGTGCGCGGGGCGTCGCTTGTGGTCTGGGCAATCAAGGATGGGCGCGACACAGCGGCGGCGATTTTGGCGCAATTGGAGAGTGCCAAAAGCGGGGCCAAAGGCATGGCGGCTGAGTAGCAAAATCAACGTATGGTTCACGTATGGTAAACGTATGTATTGCGTGCATACGTTATGGCGCGGTTCAAATTCAGTTGGTCACAGGGTGTGACCTAAACCGGTGAAGGGGAGAGCG
>JAUZRV010000006.1 GCA_030950105.1 Rhodobacterales bacterium
CAAAACGCCGCCGTCAACCCGGCCGATCCAGTGCGCCGGAAGGAAATACCCGGAGTCTGATGAATAATTCGGGCTAGGGCGTAGACCTATTTCTGGCCAATCTTCGGTTCGGTTCCGGCCTTGATCCTGCGGATATTTTCCATATGGCGCGCAAAAACAAGCAGCGTCAGAATTGCCCCCATCACAAGTGCAGTGCCATGCCCGAGAAGCAAAAGCCAGAAGGTGGAACTCGCGGCGGCAAACAGGGCGGCCTGTGATGAAATCCGCCCGATGACAGCCGTAGCAAGCCATGTCGCGCAAGTCGCAAGACCCACCGGCCACGCCAGCGCGAGAAGAACACCGAGAAATGTGGCGACGCCCTTACCGCCTTTGAAACGTAGCCAAATCGGAAAGCAATGGCCCAGAAACGCCATAAGACCGGCAAGTTGGGCCGCGTCTTCACCGGCCATAGCACGGGCAAGAAGAACCGCAACCGCGCCTTTGCCACCATCAAACAGCAGGGTCAGGGCCGCCGCACCTTTGTTGCCGGTGCGCAAAACATTGGTGGCCCCGATATTGCCCGACCCGATATCGCGCAAATTGCCAAGACCCATCACCCGGGCGATCACCATGCCAAAGGGAACCGAGCCGATAAAATAGCCAACAATCCCCCAAAGGGCGAGAACGGCGAGGGTGTTTTCAATAACAGGCATAGGCTGGGTCTCTTATTTGGTTGGAAAGACTTGGGTGCCGTTCACAAAGGTTGCCAGAACTTTACCTTGCATCAGGCGTCCGTCAAAGGGGGTGTTTTTCGATTTGGAATTGAGTTTGAAACGATCAAGCACAAAAGGCGTGTTCAGATCGAACAACACCAGATCGGCAGGCGCGCCCACGGTCAGGCGCCCCGCCGAGAGGCCAAGACGGCGTGCCGGGTTGTAAGAAAGCGCGCGAAACAGGGTCGGCAGATCCATATGCCCCGCATGCACCAACGACAGCGCGGCGGGCAACAGGGTTTCGAGGGCCACAGCACCGGAAGCGGCTTCTTCAAACGGCAGGCGTTTGCTTTCTTCATCTTGCGGTGTGTGCATCGACGATATGATGTCGATAAGGCCGGATGCGACCGCCTGCACCACGGCAATGCGGTCGTCTTCGGAGCGCAGCGGCGGTTTTACCTTGAAAAAGGTGCGGTAGTCGGCCACGTCAAGTTCATTCAATGTCAGGTGATGGATCGACACGCCGGCGGTGATGTCGAGACCATTGGCCTTGGCGCGTTGCAATGCGGGCAATGCGCGGGCGGTGGTGATCTGGTCGGCGTGATATTTGGCCTTGGTCATTTCGATCAACGCGATGTCGCGATCAAGACCCATGCGTTCGGCCATCACATTGACGGCGGGCAGGCCGCGCAGGGTGGCAAATTTCCCCGAGGTAACGGCGGCCCCCTTGGACAGGGTCGGTTCCTGCACATGCGCGATGACCAACGCCCCGAGAGAGGCGGCATAGGTGAGGGCACGGCTGAATACTTTGGGGTTGGCGGTGACACGGTCGCAATCGGTAAAGGCGGCGGCACCGGCATCGCGCAGAAATCCGATTTCGGTCATTTCCTGACCATCGCGTGATTTGGTCAAGGCCGCCATCGGGCGCACGTTCACCGGCGCCGCCTCGTTGGCGCGACGGGTGACAAATTCTAGAACTTCGGGGCTGTCAATCGCGGGCGAGGTATCGGGGCGGGTAACCATGGTG
Organism: Rhodobacterales bacterium; assembly: GCA_030950105.1. Lineage (GTDB taxonomy): Bacteria > Pseudomonadota > Alphaproteobacteria > Rhodobacterales > Rhodobacteraceae > JAUZRV01. Next base: position 1,720 of record JAUZRV010000006.1, read on the forward strand.
GTGATCCCCCCCGCCGCCGCAGCAAGGCCCGCCGTGCGATAGCTTTCTTTATGGCGCTCGCCCGGTTCGCAGACTTTGACACCGATATCGACAATACCGGGGGCGAGATATTTACCACCGCAATCAAAACTGTCACCGCCATATTCCGGGCCGTTTTGCGGGGCGGGGCCATTGCCGATTTCTGTAATCATCCCGTCGGTGATTTGAAGCCAGCCAAGGGTTTCAGTGCCCGCTTGCGGATCAATCAGGCGGGCGTTGGTCAGAAGAATGGTCATGTGTCGTTTGGCCCTTGATGAGATTGGTTATTTTCGCGCGCCACATTTTGCAGCAGCTCAAAAACATGCTTCCCGTCTTCTATCCGCAAGAAGCCGATGTCAACATAGGACGCGATTCGCAACGACCCCGATGTGTCCCAAACCTTCTTTGAAGCGAAAAAAACCGTATCGGGCGGGCCGGATTTAAGGATAATGGCTTCGGGATCGTTTATTACCCATCCGTCTTGGTCCTGTGCAATCGTTTGCCGGTTACGCGGGTTGTTGATAAAGGCGCGGCGATTGGTCAAGGCATAGCGGGTCACGCGGCGTTGGCGTTGGTCGAGCCACGGAAATATCAACACGATCAACGCGGCAATGGCGATCCCGAACAGGGTAAACGGCCATATGGCAATGTCATTCACGCTATTGATGATCCAGCCAACGCCGATACAGGCGGCGATCACCACAAGGCCGAAAATCGCGGTTACATAGGTATCAACACCAAAATGCAGATCGGCGCGCGGGCGGCCCTCCCAAATGATATGTTCGCCGTCACCTAGCCCGAATTATTCATGAAGCGGCGTAAATCGTTTGGCGGGCGTAGATCAAGCTGTTGAAATGGCGTATGATTTTGGTGTTGAACAAGATCATTCACCTCCAGCAGAAAATCCAACCCACCATGAATGACGATACG
>JAUZRV010000060.1 GCA_030950105.1 Rhodobacterales bacterium
CCGGGGAGAAATAGTGTATCGTCGTTCATGGCGGGCTGGATTTTCTGCTGGAGGTGAATGATCTTGTTCAACACCAAAATCATACGACATTTCAACAGCTTGATCTACGCCCGCCAAATGATTTACGCCGCTTCATGAATAATTCGGGCTAGGTCACCGGATTGTTGGCAGGAAGGGCAAGCGATTTGGTCGGCTGCGAGGGCAATCAATTGGGCATTGTGGCGCGCGCTTGTGCCGTTTGGCAACTGGTTTTTCAAATCCAATGCCGATGGTGCCGTTGCAAAACCATGTCCGTAACCGCGTGACGGCACCGGTGTTTATTCACGGGCAAACCGGCGCCGCAAGGAATGACCGGATTTGGAAGCTAGCCGTAATGTGCGACCGGCGTGCCGGCAATCGCCGACATATTGAGCAACCCGCGCGGTGTGATCGACGGGGTGACAATATGGGCCTTGTTTCCCATACCCATCAGGATTGGCCCGACTTCGAGACCGCCGCCTTTAAGTTTGAGGATATTGCGCACGCCGCTTGCCGCATCGGCGTGGGCGAAAATAAGCGTGTTGGCCGCACCTGAAAGGCGGCTGTCGGGGAAAATGCGGCTGCGCAATTCCGGATCAAGGGCGGCGTCAACGTTCATTTCGCCCTCATAGGTGAAATCGCGCGGTTCGCTATCCAAAATGGCCAAGGCTGCGCGCAGGCGTGCGCCGGTATCGCAGGCCATATTGCCAAATTGGCTTTGGGCGCAGAGGGCGATTTTGGGTTCAATACCAAAGCGGCGCACATGGCGGGCGGCACCAATCGCGGTTTGCGCGAGTTGTGCAGGCGTGGGTTCGGTCGCGACGTGCGTGTCGGCGATATAGAGCGGGCCGTCTTCCAAAATCATCAAGGAAAGCGCGCCATGGGGCATAAGCCCGTTGCCGCCGAGGATCTGGGTGACGTAGTTCAAATGCCAGCGATATTGGCCGAATGTGCCGCAAATCAAGCTGTCGGCGTCGCCCTGATGCACCATAACCGCGCCGATGGCGGTGGTGTTGGTGCGCATGATCGCCTTGGCCAAATCGGGGGTGACGCCGCGCCGGGCCATGATTTTGTGATAGCTGTTCCAATAATCATGATAGCGCGGATCATTTTCGGGGTTCACGATTTCAAAATCGATACCGGGACGGATAGAGAGGCCGGCACGTTTGCAACGTCGCTCAATCACTTCGGGGCGGCCAATCAGGATCGGGGTTTCAACGGCTTCTTCAAGGATCGCTTGCGCGGCGCGCAACACGCGTTCGTCTTCGCCTTCGGAAAAAACAATGCGGCGGTTGTCGGTTTTGGCGGCTTCGAAAACCGGACGCATGAGCAGCGCGGATTTAAACACCGATCCGTCAAGGCAAGCGCGGTATTCATCAAGATCGTCGATCGGGCGGGTGGCCACGCCGGTTTTCATTGCGGCCTCGGCTACAGCAGAGGACACCACGCTCACCAAACGCGGATCAAACGGTTTCGGGATCAGGTAATCGGCACCAAATGTCATTTGTTCACCACGATAGGCGGCGGCGGCCTCGGCAGAGGTGGTCGCACGGGCCAATTCGGCAATGCCATCAATGCAAGCGAGCTGCATGGCGTCGTTGATTTCGGTGGCCCCCACATCGAGAGCGCCGCGAAAGATAAACGGGAAACACAGCACGTTGTTGACTTGATTGGGGAAATCGCTGCGACCTGTGGCGATGATGGCATCGGGCGCGACCTTGCGCACCTCGTCAGGCAGGATTTCAGGGGTCGGATTGGCAAGGGCGAAAACAATAGGTTTTTCAACCATGCGCGCCACCATTTCGGGTTTGAGAACACCGGGACCGGAGAGGCCAAGGAACATATCTGCCCCGTCAACGACCTGATCCAATGTGCGCAAGTCGCTGGTTTGGGCATAGGCGGCTTTGTGGGGATTCATGTCCTCGGTGCGGCCTTTGTAAACCAGCCCGTGAATGTCGCAGAGCCAGACATTTTCGCGTTTAACCCCGAGTTTGAGCAGCATGTTGAGACAGGCAATGCCCGCCGCGCCGCCACCAGTCGAGACGATTTTGATGTCTTTGAATTTTTTGCCCATCACGTACAGGGCATTGGTGGCCGCCGCGCCAACCACAATGGCAGTGCCGTGTTGATCGTCGTGAAACACCGGAATATTCATCCGCTCGTGGCAGATTTTTTCAACAATGAAACAATCGGGGGCCTTGATATCTTCGAGATTGATGGCGCCAAATGTCGGGCCAAGGGCGCAGACGATTTCGGCAAGTTTATAAGGATCGGGTTCATCCAGTTCGATATCGAAACAGTCGATATTGGCGAAGTTTTTGAACAGCACCGCCTTGCCTTCCATCACCGGTTTGCTGGCCAGCGCGCCGATATTGCCAAGGCCCAGAACCGCGGTGCCGTTGGTGACCACCCCGACCAGATTGCCGCGCGTGGTGTAGCGTCGGGCATCGGCGGCGTTGGCCTGAATTTCGAGGCAGGCATCGGCGACACCCGGCGAATAGGCGAGGGACAAATCACGGCCGTTGGCCATCGGTTTGGTGGCGCGGATTTCAAGTTTGCCCGGTTTGGGGAATTCATGATAGCGCAGGGCCGATTGGCGCAGGGTTTCGCGCTGGGTGTCTTTGCGGGTATTGTCGCGGGGGGTATTACGGCGATCTTTGGCGGACTTATTCGTCGGTTCGGTCATATTCGGCACCCTGATTTCTCCAGTAGTTTAATGTTAAACTAATTTTTCGGGCGGTGATACCCATAGAATCATTGAAACAGTGCCATAGATTGCTTGCAAATGGATGAAACAAGGATGACACTTTAAGCGTAAAGTAAATTTGCTGGAGAAAATCAATGCAGGACATCAAAGCCGAAATTCGCCTCCCGTCCAATAAAATAAGCGATGACATTGCCTTTTACACCAAGGTTCTCGGGATGCGAATGGATATGATTTACCCAGCGGATAATCCGCAAGTGGCTGTTTTTTCGGGGTTTGGCCTGCGATTGCGGTTGGAAATTGGCGCGAAAGAGAGTGCCGGAACCTTGCGCATCCTGACCGATAGGCCCGATGATTTTGCGGGTGGCATTGCGGGGGATGCGCGCAGTCTTACCGCGCCCAATGGCACAAAAATTGAAATTGTTGATGCGAATCCACCGGTTGTGTTGCCAAACACCCATCATTCCTTTGTGGTGCGCCGCCTCGCGGATCAGGCACCGTGGGTGATCGGGCGCGCCGGTATGCATTATCGTGATCTCATTCCTGACCGTTTGGGCGGCTCGATAATTGCCAGCCATATTCGTATTCCTGATGGCGGGCCGGTGCCGGACATGGTGCATTTTCACAAAGTCGGGTTCCAACTTATTTTCTGCGTCAAGGGCTGGGTTGATGTGCTCTATGAGGGGCAAGGTGATAAAATCCGGCTGCATGCGGGGGATTGTTTTATCCAGCCGCCGGAAATTCGCCATCGCGTGCTTTATGCCAGTCCTGATATCGAGGTTCTGGAAATCGGGGTGCCTGCCGAACATATCACGGAAATTGATCACGAAATGGAATTGCCGTCGCCGGATTTGGACCCTGATCACGAATGGGGCGGGCAGCGGTTTGTGCATCATGTGGCCGCTAGCGCGACGTGGTCGGATTTCCTGCTTTCGGGGTTTCAGAGTCGCGACACCACCATTGCCAAAAACACCAAAAACGTCGCCGGAGTGTATGTGATCAAACCGGGGAAAGGCACGCCAGAGTGGGCGCAACATGATTGCGATATCCATTTCAGTTTCGTAATGGCGGGCAGCATGACCCTTGAGGGCGAGGGGCGCGATCCGGTGCGATTGGACGTTGGCGATGCTTTTGTTATTCCACCACAAATGAAGACGCGTTATACCGAGGCATCGGAGGACCTTGAATTGATCGAGGTGTCGCTTCCGGGGGTATTTGAAACAGTCACAGGGAATTAATATGTCTTTACTCGATGCGGCGCGCGCGGTGCGTGAAAATGCCTATGCACCTTATTCCCATTTCAAGGTCGGGGCGGCGGTGCGCAGCGCGTCGGGGGAAATTTACTCCGGTTGCAATGTCGAAAATGTGGCCTATCCCGAGGGTACCTGTGCCGAAGCGGGTGCGATTGCTGCGATGGTGGCCGCCGGCGAGAGTGAACTGGTCGAGGTTTGCGTGATTGCCGACGCGGCAACGCCGGTGACGCCCTGTGGCGGGTGTCGTCAAAAAATGGCCGAATTCGGACGCGGGAACGTGCCGATCACCATGGCCACCGTGGATGGGGCCAGCACTGAAATCACGCTGGCGGATCTGTTGCCGGGGGCGTTTACGGCGGCCCATATGGAGGGCAAATAGGCATGGATGCACGCGCCATAATTGCCGGTCTTCGCGACAAGCGCACGCCGTCAAAAGAGCAACTTGACTGGTTTGCAGCGGGTCTGGCCGATGGCACGGTGTCGGACGCCCAAGCCGGTGCATTTGCAATGGCGGCATTGTTGAATGGTCTTGGTGATATCGGGCGGGTCGGGTTGACGCTTGCCATGCGCGACAGCGGCGACGTGATGGAATGGCGCATGGATGCGCCGGTTCTTGATAAACATTCCACGGGGGGCGTGGGCGATTGTGTGTCGCTGGTTCTTGCGCCGGCATTGGCGGCCTGCGGGGCCTATGTGCCGATGATTTCGGGGCGCGGGCTTGGCCATACCGGCGGGACGCTGGACAAACTCGAGGCGATTCCTGGGTATCGGTGTAATCTTGACGAGGCACAGTTTCGGCGGGTTGTGGGCGATGTCGGATGCGCCATCGTGAGCGCAAGTTCGGACGTGGCCCCCGCCGATAAGCGGCTCTATGCGATCCGTGATGTGACCGCGACCGTCGAAAGCATTGACCTGATAACTGCTTCTATATTAAGCAAAAAATTGGCGGCGGGTCTTGAGGGGCTGGTGCTTGATGTCAAGGTGGGCAGCGGCGCGTTCATGAAATCGGTCGGGGATGCACGGGCGTTGGCGCGGGCGTTGGTGACCACGGCAAATGCCGCCGGATGTGCGACCAGCGCGGTGATTTCGGATATGAATCAACCGTTGGCGGCGTCACTTGGCAATGCTCTTGAAGTCGGGGAAGTGATGCGGGTTTTAACCGACGGTGCGGTGGGTCCAATGGCGGAATTGAGCGCGGCCCTTGGCGGTGTGGTGTTGAACAATGCCGGATTGGCCGAGGATATCGAGGCCGGTGTGAAAATGATCATAGATAGTATTTCAAGCGGGCAGGCCGCCGAGAAATTCGGGCAAATGGTGGCTGCGCAGGGCGGGCCGAAACGGTTTGTCGAGGATTGGCGGCGTTTCCTGCCCGAAGCGACGGTGATTTCCGAGGTATATGCGCCGCGCGATGGATTTGTCGGGGATATCAACGGCGAGGCGCTTGGGCTTTGCGTGGTGGGGCTTGGTGGTGGTCGGCAGGTCGAGGGCGATAAAATCGAACCTTCGGTTGGTTTGTCCGATGTTTTGCCGTTGGGCACGCGGGTCAGGCGTGGCGATACGGTGTTGCGGATTCACGCGGCACGCGAAGATGCGGCACGCCGCGCCGAAGCGCAGGTTTTGAACGCCATCGGGATCACCGATAGCGCGCCGGAAATTCCTCCGCTGATCTATGAAAGGATAACGTGATGGAAACCCCGAAGCGCCGTGCATTTCTTGTGGTTATGGATTCGGTTGGTTGCGGCGGCGCGCCGGATTCGGGGGCATTTTTCAACGGGGATTTGCCGGACACCGGGGCCAATACTCTTGGTCATATCATCGCGGCGTGCGCGCAAGGCCGTGCCGACGGGGGGCGTTCGGGACCGTTAAACGCGCCACATCTTGAAGCGATGGGACTTGCCCATGCGGTGCGGTTGGCATCTGGCGATGAAACGCCGGGTTTGTCGGGGGAAACCACTGGAACATGGGGGGCGGCGACCGAAATATCGCTCGGCAAGGACACGCCTTCGGGGCATTGGGAAATGGCGGGGGTGCCGGTGCCGTGGGATTGGACCTATTTTCCCGACATCACGCCAACGTTTCCGCAAGAGGTGACCGATGCCATATGTGCGGCGGCAGATGTGGCGGGGATATTGGGGAATTCCCATGCCTCGGGGACAAAAATAATTGATGATATGGGGGCGGAGCACATTAAAACGGGGTGGCCGATTTGTTATACCTCTGCCGATAGTGTGCTTCAGATTGCGGCCCACGAAGACCATTTCGGGTTGGAACGCTTGCTTGATCTATGTCGTGCGGTGGCACCATTGTTGCACGGGATGAAGGTCGGGCGGGTAATTGCGCGCCCGTTTGTCGGCGATGCGCAGGCCGGATTTAAACGCACCCACAACCGCCGCGATTTTGCGATTGAACCCCCGTCACCAACGCTTTGTGATTGGGTGCAGGGCGCAGGGCGCCATGTTTACGGGATCGGAAAAATCGGCGATATTTTTTCGATGCGCGGCATAGACGAAGTGCAAAAAGGCGGTGACGACACGTTGATGCAGCGGCTGGACGAATTGGTTGAAACCGCAGTTGACGGGGCCTTGGTCTTTGCCAATTTTGTCGAATTTGATACGCAATACGGGCATCGACGCGATGTTTCGGGCTATGCGCGCGCGTTGGAATGGTTTGATCGCGAAATCGGGCGGATTTTGCCAAAATTACGTGTGGGTGATCTGTTGATTATCACCGCCGATCATGGCAATGACCCGACATGGCCGGGCACCGACCATACCCGCGAACGGGTGCCGGTTCTGGTTTATGGCCGTGGTGCCGGTGAAATTGGATTGGTGGCATTTGCCGATATAGCAGCCAGCGTGGCGGCGCATCTCGGGGTGCCCGCGCAAGGGCCGGGGAGAAGTTTTATATGAGTTTTCGAGACGTTCCAAAGGTTGAACTGCACCTGCATCACGAAGGCGCGGCCCCGCCTGAATTTATCCGGCAATTGGCGCAGGAAAAGTCGGTGGATTTGTCGGGGATATTTGACGCGCAGGGCAATTACAGCTTTGGTGATTTTCTTGAGTTTCTGTCGGTTTACGAGGCGGCAACCGAGGTGTTGAAAACGCCGGAAGATTTTCACCGGCTGACTTTGGCAATTCTTGAACAATCGGCGGCCAACGGGATGATCTATAGTGAAACATTTCTGTCCCCCGATTTTTGCGGGGGCGGCGATGTTGGCGCATGGCGGGAATACCTGCATGCGATTACTGAGGCCGCTGATATAGCAGAGAAAAAGCACGGTATAATGTTGCGCGGGATAGTGACTTGTATCCGCCATTTTGGACCGGACAAGGCGCGTTTGATCGGCAAATGCGCGGCGGAAACCGCGGGCGACTGGATCGTTGGATTTGGCATGGGGGGCGACGAATCTGCGGGTGCGCAGGGCGATTTCTCTTATGCGTTTGATATGGCACGCGAGGCCGGATTGCGCCTTACCACCCATGCCGGAGAATGGGGCGGTCCCGATGAAATTCGCGCGGCGTTGCGGGACTTGAAAGTGGAGCGGATAGGCCATGGCGTGCGCGCCGCGGAAGACGCCGAATTGATGGCAGAACTGGCCGCAACGGGCGTTGTTCTCGAGGTTTGTCCGGGATCGAATGTGTCGCTCGGAATTTTTGAAAATATCGCGGTGCACCCAATCGCAAAACTGCGTGATGCCGGTGTCAAAGTCACGGTTTCGACCGACGACCCGCCGTTTTTCCACGCGACCATGACCAAGGAATATGATGAATTGGCGCAGGCATTTGGCTGGGATGCCGGTGATTTCCGCGCTTTGAATGAAACCGCAGCACAGGCTGCCTTTTGCGACGCAGATACCCGCGCGCGCATCTTTAAACGACTGGAAAATCAATGACCAACCACCTCACCGTCGTCAAACACCCGTTGATTCAGCACAAGTTGAGTTTGATGCGCGAAGAATCCACCTCTACGGCGGTATTTCGTCAATTGTTGCGTGAAATAAGCCAGCTTCTTGCCTATGAAATCACCCGCGATTTGGAAGTGACGACCAAACGGATCAAAACCCCGATTCAGGAAATGGATGCGCCGGTTCTGGATGGTCGCAAATTGGCGTTGATCTCGATTTTGCGGGCGGGCAACGGATTGCTGGACGGGATGCTTGAATTGATCCCGTCGGCGCGGGTTGGATTTGTCGGGCTTTATCGCGACGAAGAAACCCTGCAACCTGTGCAATATTATTTCAAAGTGCCTGATCACATGGGCGAGCGTCTGGTGATAGCGGTTGATCCGATGTTGGCAACGGGGAATTCAAGCGTCGCTGCGATTGATCTTCTCAAAGAATCCGGTGCGACCAACATCCGATTCTTGTGCTTGCTTGCGGCCCCTGAAGGTGTTGCGCGCATGAAAGAGGCGCACCCGGATGTGCCAATTGTCACGGCATCGTTAGATGAGAAGCTCAATGAAAAGGGCTATATCGTGCCGGGTCTTGGGGATGCAGGCGACCGGATGTTTGGCACTAAATAATTGGTAATAATGAATAAAGTGACAACCCCCTCTAAATTTATAGAGGGGGTTGTCGCGCGGACCCGTCAGGGCGGCATCCAAGTAATTTGATTCAAAAAGACGCGCTACCCGCTTTACTCACTTGTGGATATGCGCCAGTATACCCCTACATCTTGCGGGGGCATAATGATGATTTTAAGAGTTGCTGTGGCAGCCACATTCGCGGCTATGTTGAGTTTCGCTGGCGTGAGCGCCAAAACGTTGAGAAACGCCGATGAGCCGGCAGAATATCCGCCAGCGTCCTATTCAGGAAAACAATATGTCGATAGTCGCGGCTGTGTTTACATTCGCGCAGGTATTGATGGCAGTGTAAGATGGGTGCCACGGGTGGCGCGAAATCGCACAGTTGTTTGTGGTTTCCAGCCGACGCTCGGAAATGCAGTGGCCGCTGCTTCGGCACCAACCCCGAAACCAACCCCGAAACCGGCCCCGAAACCGGCTGCCAAACCGACGCCCGCGCCAAAACCTGTGGCCCGTGTTGCCCGTGTGGCAAGGACACCCGTAGCACCAAAACCCGTGGCTCGTGTTGCAAGTGTGGCAAGGACACCTGTAGCACCAAAGCCTGTGGTGCAGGTTCCGGTTGTGCGACGCGCTGTGCCTGCTCTTGCGCCGGCTCCAAAGCCAGCTGTGAAGCCAACATTGCGGCGTGTTGCAAAACCGGCAAAACCGACACCGCCGAAACCTTCGAAACCGGCAAGAGTTGCAAAGCCGCGCGGCGCGCTCGCCTGCCCGACATTTTCCAGAAGCAGCCAGGAATATTTTGGAGAGATTCGCCGCGGCTTGCCGGTGCGTTGTGGATCGCAGCAAGCCGCGCCCCATAACGCGCCTATTGGCGTTGTTGCACCGAGGGCTGTGGCCCGCACAAATTTTGCTGTTCCCGCAACGCGGGCTACACGGACAGAGCGGAACGCAGTTGCGCCATTAACGGCCAACACCCGTATCGTGCCGCGCCATGTATATGAAGCGCAACTGGTTGATAATACAGAGGTAACGCCGCCACCGGGATACCGGCTTGCGTGGAAAGACGACCGGTTGAATCCACGCCGTGCCCAACAAAACGTACGTGGCCGCGTGCAAATGGATCTGGTTTGGACACAAGAAGTGCCACGCCGGTTGATCGACGCCAATACCAATCGCGATGTCACCGGAAAATTCCCGAAACTGGTTTACCCCTATGTCGATTTAAAGCAGCAATTGCGCTATCGCGGAACAGATTCGAATATCGGTCAGACCACGCGTCGGGCGGTGTTGCGCAACAGGGGTGTGCGGGCATCAACCAAAGCCGTCGCAAACCAAGCGGCAGCTGCGACGCCGCGCACGGCAACAACACGCGCCGCGCAGAAATATGTGCAGGTGGGAACCTTTGGTGAGATCGCCAATGCGGATCGCACGGCGGCGCGTTTGAAGGCCCTCGGTTTGCCCGTGCGTCAGGCACAAGTGACCCGTGGTGGAAATCGCTATCGTGTGGTTCTTGCCGGACCCTTCAATGATCAGGCAAAAATTTCGGCGGCGTTACGCGCCGCCCGTAAAGCAGGGTTTAGGGACGCATTTCTTCGCAACTAGTGAGATGTGATACGGGATGTGCGCGGGTGGTCTTTTCCGCCTATCGCCTATCCGTCACAGATGCTTTGCAAGCGTAACCAATCGGCATCGTCGAGCACAAGATCGGGTGTGTCCGAGGCGTATGGATCTGCCTCGATGAGTGGCAAGGTGGTTTCACCGCTGGGGTCAACCGCGTAGGCATAGGCCGATGACCGGACCGACCACGCTTTGAATCCGGCCAACAAAGTCGCGTCGTCAATTGTGATTTGTGGCGTGCTTAGCAAGTGTTCGGAATAGGATTGCATTGCGTCTTCACCGATTTTTCCGGTGGTGAGCAGGCGGAAACTGGTCACAAGGCCGGCATAGTCGAGAAATTCTTTTAAGGGATTGTGCAGGGTCATGCGCAAACGTTCGGCAACGATATAGCCGGCGACCACATCCGGCGCATCATATCCTTCGATAAAATCGGCATTGAGAAGTAAAATTCCGCCGGGAAGATGGGCGGTATCACGCACCCCGTCGCGCATAACAACAAGGCGGTTATACCCGTCAGGGGCCGGTAACCGATTGCCGAGTTTCGCAAGGGATTTGAGCGCACCGCCGGCGTCTGTCGTGGATCCGCACGGGGGGCCGGTGAGACGCTGAATACGGCGTAACAGGTCAGTGCCGATTTCGACGCGGTTGACCATGGGCACAACTTTCACCGTATGTTGCACCAAAGCGCCGGGCAACCAGAGCACGCCAACAGCGGCCACCGCTGCAAACGACGCGAACATCGTAACAATACGCAAGCGCCCTGGGTGGGGCCGGCTGCGTTCCACCGCCGCGCGCAATTTTTCAATGGCTGCGATGATTTCGGGGTAGTCAGCCGAGATTTCGAGGGTCTCGCCCGGGTCGCCGTCCGGATGGAAAATCACCGGGTTCCCGCTTTGGTTGCTATGCTCGGACGGGGCGCGGGCAATGGCCGCCAGCGACCAATGTGCCAAGGCCTGATCTTTGCTGTCGATGATCACAAGGGTGGTGTCGCCGATGGAAACGAACACCTCGATCCGTTGATCTTGTGGTGACGCGCGCCACAGGCCGGTGGCCTCGAGGCGGTCATATTTGTCTAGTGCTGTCATGGTCGGGCCTGCTCATTGCCTCGTTTTCTTGAAGGTTAGCATGGCGGGAGAGGTTCGGCAATCTCGGCCCTTTTGGGTATTGGTCACGAGGGCGTATCGAACATGGTTTGAATGTCATATAGCGCACGGCGCACGCATTGCTCGGCCGAACCTTTTTCTTCGCTTGCCCAATGCTCCATCGCAACACGGATTGCCGACGTCACCACAGCAGCGACTAAAATCGGAGCATAGGCGTGTTCATCGGTTTTAAAGCGCAGAACCAGAAGCGTGCGCAGGCCCATTTCGTGTTCATGAACCGAATTCGCCTTTAACATCACCAATTTGGGATGGGAGTCCGCGATTTCGAACAGTTTTCGAAGCAATGGCCGGTTTCCATCCCATACCGAAGTCATCGGAGTGATCAGATCGGCAAGGTCATCAATTAGATTGCCGTCAGCCGCGAGGAACTTGGTTATTGTCGCCTCGCAAAATTCTTCTGTCGGAGGGACGAGGGCCGCTTCCTTGTAAGGAAAGTAGTTGAAAAATGTGCGCGGGCTGATCCCCGCCGCTTCGCTTATCATTTCGGTGGTGACATTATCCAGCCCCTTTGCATGCACCAATTCTATTGCCGATTGGCGGATGGCTTCAGTGGTCAACAGCCGTTGGCGGGCGCGAAGGTTGGTCATTTATGGCTTTCAAATAAATTCTTGCATCATCTGCAAAATGTGCATAGTGAGCAATTATAGGGTTTGTCAATTGTTTTGTGCGACACCTCGGTTTGTTGCATTCGGCAATGTGAATGTAGGTCGGGGATATTGCCTGCTGGTATAAAGACCCCATATGGCCAAGGTAATAGGTTGGAAAACCCATGGTTTGCCGGATGTCTCCGGTGTGTGACGATGATGACAAGACAGGAAACAACATGCGCGCGATCAAGTCATACGGGGTAGCAGCCGTTCTGGTTTTACTTATTTCGGCCTGGTTTAGCACCGGCATTTTTGTCGAGGGCGGCAATGGTGCGCGCGATAGCGAAGTAACGGTTGCTTCCTTGATCGAAGCCGATGGCGGGCCGTTGACCGACGCAATGAATGATCGGGGATTGATTGCAGAAATCCACCACGAAGAAGGTGTGGACGATCCGGCGCTGTCAATTTCCGAACGTAATGATGTTATGGCCGAGAATACCAACAAGAGCCGTGTTGTGCGGATCAAGACGTATAATATTCGCCCTATGGATCTCGAGATCACGTTGCGCGGGCATACAGAAGCGCGGGCCTCGGTGGCGGCGGTTACGCAAACCAGCGATATCGTGATTGATGTCGCCGTGCGCGAAGGCCAGAGGGTGGCCGCGGGTGACCTGATTTGCTCTTTGGATAATGGCACGCGCCAAGCATCGGTTGATCAAGCGGCGGCGGCGGTCAAACAAGCCAAGGCGGCGCTTATCAAGGCGCAGGCCGATCATAAAACTAATGCGGCCTTGCGTGAAAAAGGATTGGTTTCCGAAAATAGTGCCGAAGGATTTGCAGCCAATTTACGCGCGGCGGAATCGGGACTTGAGGCGGCCCAAGTGGCGCAAAGAAACCGTGAGAAAGAGTTTGAAAATACCCATGTTTATGCCGCTCTTGCCGGCGTTGTTCAGGGTCCGCTTGTCGAGGTTGGCACATTGTTAAGGGTCGGTGGCGCCTGTGCCAAGATTATCCAGCTTGACCCGATGGTGTTTGTTGGTGCGGTGCCACAGGCGAGAATAACCTTTGTAAAACTGGGTCTTAAGGCGAATATTACCACCATCACCAAACAATCGGCCAAGGGCGAAGTGAGCTTTGTTGCGGTAAGTTCGGACCCCGGGACGCGCACCTTTGCGCTTGAGATCGAATTTGCCAATCCTGATGGCGCGATATTTGACGGTCTGACGGCGCAGGCCGCGGTGGCGATGGGTAATATACCCGCGCATCTGGTTCCGCAATCGGTGCTTACGCTGAACAGTGACGGGGTTCTGGGCGCGAAAGTCGCCGAACAAAATAAAGTGGTTTTTTACCCGCTCGAAATTTTGGGCGATACGCGTGAAGGGGTTTGGGTTTCGGGGCTTCCGGCGCGGGCTGATGTGATCGTTGTCGGGCAGGAATACGTAAGCGCCGGGCAGGCAATTGACGCCCAGTTTTACGAGTAAGGTGTTGTAATGGTAAACTTTATCGAGAAAATCCTGCGTATGCCCCGGGTCGTAATGACCGTGATGGTGTTGCTGCTTGGCGCAGGGTTTGCATCCTATGTCAGCCTTCCCAAAGAAAGCTTTCCCACCGTCGACATCCCGTTTTTCTATGTTTCGGTAAGCCAGCGGGGGATTTCACCGCGTGATGCCGAACGTCTGTTGGCAAAGCCGATCGAAGACCGGCTCTTGGGGATGGAAGGTCTTGAAAAACTGACCTCGAATTCGACAGTTGGCCACGCGGGGATATTTCTTGAGTTCGGTGTGAATGTCGACAAAGACGAGGCATTTGACGATGTGCGCGCCGAACTTGACGGGATCGCAAGCGAGCTTCCTTCCGACGCGGATGAGCCATCGGTTAACGAAATTTCGATCACTGACCGGCCGGTTTTATCGGTGGCGGTCTATGGCGATGTGCCCGAACGCACATTGACCCGACACGCCAAAGAATTACAGGATGCCCTTGAAAAAATAGCATCAGTTCAAGATGTTAAGCTGTCCGGAACCCGGGACGAGGTTTTGGAAATCCGCATTGATTTGCTGCACCTTGAGGCCTACGGGATTACCGCAGCACAACTTTTTGATGCGCTTGCCAAGAACAACATTATGATTGCCGGTGGCACACTTGATAGTGGGCAGGGCGCGTTTAGCGTCGATGTTCCGGGGCTGATTTCGACGGCAAAAGAAGTGTATAGCCTGCCGCTTAAAACCGTCGGCGGCACGGTGGTGACGTTTGGTGATGTGGCCACAATAACGCGCACCTTTAAGGACGCAAAAGAATACGCCTATGTCAATGGATCGCCGGCCATCACGCTTGCGGTGAAAAAGAACCTTGGCACCAACATTATCGAAGTTTCCGACGAGGTGCGCCGCGTTGCCGAAGAATTTACCAAAGACTGGCCCGCGGGTGTCGGTATCAGTTTTTTGGTGGATCAATCGATTGGCACCCGCAATTTGTTTCGCTCTCTCGAGGCGGCGGTATTAACGGCGGTTGCACTGGTTTTGGTGATGACAATCGCCACTCTTGGTGTGCGCCCCGCGATCTTGATCGGGATGTCGATTCCGATCTCGTTCATGATGGCGTTTCTGGTGCTTCAGATGCTTGGCCATACCATCAATATGATGACGATGTTCGGATTGGTGATTGCGGTCGGGGTGCTTGTGGATGACCCGATTGTGGTGGTCGAATATGCCGAACGCAAGCTCTCGGAAGGGGTCTCGCGTAAAAAGGCGTTTATCATGGCGGCACGTAAAATGTTTGTGCCTGTTGTGGGCGCGACGGCAACCACCTTGGGGGCCTTTGTGCCGTTGCTTTTCTGGCCCGGAATCATCGGAAAATTCATGAGTTACCTGCCGATTGTGGTGATTGTGGTGATGATTGCATCGCTGGTTTCGGCGTTGATTTTCATGCCGGTCATCGGGGCGTTTATTGCCAAACATGAATTGGATGATAAAGAAAAAGAAGCCGCCGATATTGTGATGTATCCTGACAAATTCCACATTAAAAAAGTGCGCGGAATAATCGGTGTTTACGTGCGCATGATGTCGGTGTTTCTACATCATCCGGTCAAAATATTGATTGTCGGTTTTTCGATTGTCGGATTTTTGTTCGTCTATTATGCGGACAACCCCACCGGCGTTGAAGCGTTTCCGGCGGGCGAGCCGGAATATGGTGTGGTATCGGTGGTAACGCGCGGCAATTATTCCCCGATCGAAATCCGTGACCTGCTTCTCGAGGTGCAAGATGAAATTTTGCAAGTCGTTGGAATACAAGACGTAATTCTGTCTTTTGGTGGTGCACAGGGGTCGCCTTCCGACACCATCGGGAACCTGCAATTGCAGTTGCAGCCATGGGAAAAGCGCGTCAAAGCCGATCTTATTTTTACCGAAGTTCGCGAGCGCGTGAGCCGGATTCATGGTCTTGAGGTGCAGATTGCACCAGAAGAAATGGGACCACCTGCGGGCAAAGCGATCAATTTGCGGGTCGAGGGGCCAAGCTTTGAAGCGTTGATTCCGGTGGTGGAAAAACTGCGCAACTATATCGAATTTGACCTTGGCGGAACCGTCGATCCCGAAGATGGGCGGCCCTCGCCGGGGATTGACTGGACCCTCAAGATTGACCGGACCGAAGCGGCGAAATACGGTCTCGGCATACGCGAACTCGGGCCTTACATTCAACTTGTGACCGATGGCGTGAAGCTGGGCACATATCTGCCGGATGATTCACCTGACGAACTTGATATTCAGGCGCGTTTACCAGCCAATGAACGCAGTTTTGACAGCCTTGACAGTTTGCGGATTGCGACGCCGCAGGGCCTTGTGCCGGTATCAAATTTTGTCACCCGCACAGCGGTGCCCAAAGTCGGTAGCGTCACCCGTCAGGATGGGCTGTATTCGATATTTGTCGGGGCAAACCTGTTGCCCGGTGTGGCGGCAGACGCGAAAAACACCACTCTTCAAGAGTGGGCAAAAACGCTTGAAATGCCCGAAGGTGTGGCGCTTGTTTATGGTGGGGCAACCGAACAGACCGAAGAAACAAATGCGTTTATGGTCAAGGCATTAAGTGCAGCGATGTTTATTATTTTCCTGGTTCTTCTGCTCGAATATAATAGCTTTTTTCAGGTGTTCGTAACGCTGTCGACGGTGGTCATGTCAACGGCGGGTGTGCTGTTGGGGATGTTGATCACCGGCATGACATTTTCGGCGATTATGACCGGATTGGGCATTGTTGCGCTCTCGGGAATCGTGGTGAAAAACGGAATTGTTTTGATCGACACCTACAATCATTACAATCGCGACGACGGGGTTGAACCGGTCAAGGCAATGTTGATCACCGTGGCACAGCGCATCCGGCCGGTTCTATTGACCGCGTCGGTAACGGTGATGGGCGTGTTGCCAATGGCGCTCAATATCGAGCTGGATTTTGTGCGCCGCGAGATTGTATTAGGCGGGCTGGCAGGCAACTTCTTTGTGCATTTGTCGGCGGCTTTGGTGTCGGGTTTGATCTTCTCGACAATTTTGACACTGGTTATGGTGCCGGTTATGATCACCGCACCTGCGGTTATTTCGCGCAATGTAAAATCCCGCTGGACGTGGATTAGGGGGGTGTTTCGGCGCTCGGATGAAACCGCGACTGAAGGCAACCAGAGCCCCAAAAAACCGAACGAAGTGATCAAACTCGAGACTGCAGCAGAGTAACATAAAATCCGAAAATAAATTTGTTTTTGGCGGCTCAAGAGTTGAGCAGAACGGCGCGGTGCGGTAGCATCCAACAATGCAATGGTTGACCACACACCTTAACGCCCCGATGCGAAATGAATGATATTCTTCAAGGGTTTATCGAAGCCGCGCGTTTGATTGCGTCGCTTGACCGTGAACTTGTGGAAATTGTAATGTTGTCGCTACGGGTCACGCTTTCGGCGGTGTTGATTGCGTCGATAATCGGGCTACCACTTGGCGCGTGGTTGGTGGTGAACCGGTTTCGATACCGGCGCGCAACAATCGCGGTTATGAACGCGTTGATGGGGCTGCCACCGGTGGTTGTCGGGCTATTTGTATATTTGCTGTTGTCGCGTTCGGGACCGTTCGGGGTTCTGGGGTTATTGTTCACACCGACGGCGATGATTATCGCGCAGGTATTAATCATCACACCGCTTATCGCGTCGATATCCCATCAGACGATCCGCGATCTTTGGGCTGAATACCATGATCTTCTCATTTCTCTTAATGCGACGCGGCGGCAAAGGATTGCCGCCCTTTTGTGGGATGGTCGGCGTGCGCTTTTGACCGCGATGCTTGCCGGATTTGGCCGCGCGATTGGCGAGGTCGGGGCGATTATGATTGTCGGCGGCAATATTGACCATTCGACGCGGGTTTTGACCACGGCAATAGCGCTTGAAACCGGCAAGGGAAATTTTGCGGTTGCGATGGGGCTCGGGATTATTTTGATTGCTTTGGCGGTCGGGGTTAATCTGTTGATCCATACGCTTTCGCGGACCGAAAGGGCGAGCATATGGTAGGGTCGATCCTTCCGCTAACGCTCCGCGGGGCCTGTGCTAAATTTCGCGGGAAAATGATTGTCGGGCCGGTGGATCTTACGATTTCCACATCCGGGTTTACCGTGGTGATGGGACCGAACGGGTCGGGAAAAACGACGTTGTTGCGATTGATGCACGGGTTGCAAAGGGTGGCGGTTGGCGTAGTAAAATGGAACCAGCCAGAGACAATCGCACGCTCACGGCAGGCCTATGTTTTTCAACAGCCGATCATGATGCGGCGCTACGTGGTTGATTGCATTGCCTATCCGCTTTTGCTGCATGGGGTGGATAAGAAACAGGCCCGCGACGAGGCAACAGAATGGGCCATTCGGGTTGGGTTGGGGCACGCGTTAAAACGGCCAGCGCCGGTTTTGTCAGGTGGCGAAAAGCAAAAATTATCTTTGGCGCGGGCATTGATCCGCAAGCCGGAAATCCTGTTTCTGGATGAACCATGTGCCAATCTCGATGGCCGTGCCATGCGGGAAATCGAAACATTACTGCAACAAGCGCAAGCGGACGGCACGCGTATTGTTATGGCAACGCATTATATGGGGCAGGCGTGCCGCCTCGCGACCGATGTCGTGTTTATGTATGGTGGTAAAGTGCATGAATGCGGACCGGCCACGGCATTTTTTGACGGACCGCAGACCGAAAAAGCGGCCGCTTTCATCAAAGGGGATATCGTAGAATGAACATTTTGAAAACATTGGTGGCCATCGTTGCGATATGTTCGGGGTCGATTGTCCAAAGTGAAACCATCAAAATGGCGGTCACAACGTCGTTTCATAATTCGGGTTTGGCGGATGAATTGTTACCTGCGCTATTGGCGGATACCGGTGTCGAGGTGCAACTTTTGGTGGTCGGCACCGGACAGGCGCTTCGGCTTGGGGCGGCGGGGGATGTCGATGCCATTCTGGTTCATTCGCGCAAAGCGGAAGACGCATTTTTGGCCGCAGGATATGGCACCCATAGACGCGAAATCATGTATAATGATTTTGTTTTGATTGGGCCAAAAGACGATCCGGCGAAGATTGCGGGCGCAAAAGATGTCGTTGAGGCGCTGACAGATATTGCCAATGCGTCGGCACCG
Source organism: Rhodobacterales bacterium (assembly GCA_030950105.1). Lineage (GTDB taxonomy): Bacteria > Pseudomonadota > Alphaproteobacteria > Rhodobacterales > Rhodobacteraceae > JAUZRV01. The sequence continues at coordinate 18,508 of JAUZRV010000060.1, forward strand.
TTTGTCAGTCGCGGCGATGATAGCGGCACCCACAAGAAAGAAATGTCTTTATGGGCGCAATCGGAAATAACCGAGGTGTCATCAAGGGACTGGTATCGCGCGGCGGGGGCCGGAATGGGGGCCACATTAAACACCGCAAGCGGCATGAACGGGTATGTTATGGCAGATCGGGCCAGTTGGCTTAATTTTGGCAACAAAGGGGATCTGGTTCTGTTGTATTCCGGTGATCCGGTGCTGTTCAACCAATACGCCTATATTCCGGTGAACCCGGTTTTACACCCGCATGTCAAAAGCAATCTGGTGGCGAAGGTTGAACAATGGCTTGTTGGCGACACCGCGGCCGGCATCATCAACGGCTACCGGATCAATGGCGAAAAATTGTTTACCTTTAACGCCAAACCGGCCGGATAACAGGCAAAGGCCGCTAGTCTTCCATATCGGCGTGAACCGCAAATTGTTCCAGTTCGGCCTCGGGCGGCTCTATCACGCGGAAATATTCTTTTACGCCGGCTTCGGTTAACTCGCGCTGCACGGTGAGAAGGGTGTTGGGATCGTGTTCGTCACAAAGTTCGGCCATATGTTGCAATTCGGCGTAGGCGACAGGGCGGGCGGCCTCAACGGAAGGGGCGCCATAGATGCTCACGAAATGCGCGGCCAATGTGTCGGTGAGCGCCTCTAGTTCGGCTTCTTCGATCTGGGTCACCGCGACAAAAGTAACCCGCCCAAAGGTTTCCACCCCGAGCCAGCCGTTGGCAAATGCCTGACGCGCCTTGCCGGTGAGATCGCTTTGGCCAAAGTTGGAAAACTCGAAACCGCCGCTTATCACCCATTCGCCAGTGCGCGCGGGGATGTGAAAAACGAACGTATCGCTTTTGTCAAAATGGATGGCACGCGCGAGTTTCATAATCTTATCCTTGTTCAAGGCGAGTGGTGAGCGGGATCAGGGTTGTCGTATTTCCGTCGCGCAGCAATACCCCAAAATTTTCGTCAAGGCCAACAAATGTGCCGATTTTTTCGCCAACTGTGATCTCGTCGCCGATCCCCGTCACAAGACCGCGCCATTCGGTGTGTAGGGGCGCTGGGCCGTCATCGAGCAGGCGATTGATCCAAACCAGCGTGTGACGGGACCAACTTTCGAGAAGGCGCAGGGGGGATATATCGCCGCAGCCCTCTTGGAAAAGCGAGGTTTGATCTGGGGTATCCCCGGCGTCGGCGTCGGATTTTGGCAGCAACAATAGCTCTATTCCGACGACAAGCCAATCGGGAGATACGGCGGGGTCATTGGTCGATGCCGTTGCACGGATGCGCCCCGAAGCGCCCCCGTTGATCAGAATTTCGCTGGGCCACGTCAGATGCACCGCGACTTCGGGCGGGGCAAGGGCACCAAGGGCATTTTGAAAACCGATGCCACAGGCGGCTACCACCGCCATCGCCGCCGCAAGCGGCATTTCCGGCGCAAATACGATTGCCGCGCGCAAAGCATCGGGTGTCACATTATGGGTGAGCGTCCCGGAATCGCACCCGAGCGCCGCCATTGCACAGGCTTTTTCAAACGGATCAACGCCCCCTGTGACCGCGATCCCGTCATAAAGCGGCGGGAAACTTAGCGGGGCGGGCTTTTCAAACGGGTTTTCGGTCATGCGGTTCCATCTTTGATCAAGCGTTGCGCCAGAGCACGAAAGGCCTGTGCCTGCGGCGAGGCGGGTTTGGACACCACGATAGGTGCCCCACCGTCGGCCGCAAGGCGAATATCCACATGAAGTGGCAATTCCGCCAGCAAAGGAACACCCAACTTGGCCGCCTCTGCCGCGACACCGCCATGTCCGAATGTATGTTCTTCATGGCCGCAGTTGGAACAAATATGCGTGGACATATTTTCGATCATACCAATGATCGGCGTGCCAAGTTTGTTGAACATATCAATGCCTTTGCGCGTATCAATCAGGGCCACGTCTTGGGGCGTGGACACGATGATCGCGCCGTTCAATTCGGCCTTTTGGGCAAGGGTCATTTGCACATCACCTGTGCCGGGCGGTAGATCGACGATGAGCACATCAAGCGCGCCCCATTGCACCTGATTGAGCATCTGTTGCAGCGCCCCCATAAGCATCGGGCCACGCCAAACCACGGCTTCGTCTTCGCGGGTCATCAGGCCAATCGACATCATAGTCACGCCGTGATTGCGCATCGGTAAAATGGTCTTGCCATCAGGTGACGCGGGGCGCCCCGATATGCCCATCATGCGCGGTTGCGAGGGCCCAAATACATCGGCATCAAGCAGTCCAACACGCCGGCCCTCGGCGGCAAGCGCCACAGCGAGATTTGCCGAAACGGTGGATTTTCCGACCCCGCCCTTGCCCGAGGCAATGGCGATGATCCGGTCGATACCGGGGATTTTTTGCGGGCCTTGGGGCTTGGGTTTGCCGTGACTGTGGGATTTCAAATCGGGCGGGGCGGCGGGCGCACTATGGGCGGTCATCACGGCGGATACCGAGGTGACACCGGCGACCGATTGGGCGGCGGCCTCGGCATCGGCGCGCACCGGCTCCATCGCGGTTGCCGCGGCGGGGTCGATTTCAAATACAAACCGAACGTCCCCATCTGTCAGGGTAAGCGCCTTGACCAGACCGGCAGTGACAATGTCTTCGCCGGATTTCGGGTCTTTTATACCGCGCAAAGCCGCCAGAATGTCGTCGCGTGTCGCGGTCATTTACGAGCGACCCGTGATGGTGCCGGTGACCACATGGGTGAGGTCGACACCGTCAACGGTAAGGGTCATTTTCGCCTCGAATGTTTTTCCGGCAGTGGTGTCGGGGCCGGCGGAACGCATGGCTTCTTCTATCGCTTGTTGCGAGGTGACGCCGACGGTTTTGAGGAATTTACGCATGGACATATTGAAATCTTCGCTCATGGGGTGCCTTTCGGGTTGGGTGGCGGGTTGGGTGGAAATTGTGGGGATTGACGGGATGAATTTGCGCCGCTTAGGATGGGTGTGAAATTCGCAAAACGAGAGGAAGTCGTGGAATGAAACGCGTTGGTGTGTTCCTTTGGTTGGTAATTCTGGCGCTTCCCACCGGTGTTTTGGCACAGGATCGCAATGTTATTCTTGGCGTCAATCCGGGGGTGATGGAAAGCGGGATTTTGACCTATATTTTGCCGCGATTTTCGTTGAAAACCGGAATCACAGTATCTACTATAATTGTTGACAATCAAGAGGTTACCTTGAAGGGGGCTGACGTTTCTCTGGGCACGACCAAAGGCGCTCAAGGGGCTGTGGTCATGGAGGGAAATGGAGAGGGAAACAGGCGCAAGTATTTTGTGTCGCAGCAAACGACCAATGGTGCTGCTACGCGGTTTGTGGACTGGGTTCTGTCGGATATCGGCCAACGTGCAATCGAGGCGTTTAAAGGCAAAGACTGCACCGGGTTTCGCGGACTTGCGGGCACGGAGACGCGCGTCGAGGTTCCGGTGTTTGACGGTGATGTGACGCGCGGCGAAGGGCTTTCGCTTCGCTATTGCGGGCGCTGTCATGTGATCGGCGCGGCCAACCGGATGAAAGGTCTCGGTTCGACCCCGTCGTTTCCATTGCTGCGCACTTTTCCGGATTGGCAGCGCAGATTCGAGGCGTTTTTCACCCTGCGCCCGCACCCGTCTTTTTCGCAAATCGAGGGCGTCACCGAACCATTTGATCCGGCGCTGCCATCGCCCATTTTTCCGTTGCGGATTACCCTTGAACAACTCGACGACATTCTGGCCTATGTGGCCAAAATTCCACCTGCCGATTTGGGGGCACCGTTGCAAACTCAATGATCCTTGCGCTTGGCAAAATAGTCGTCGGTGGTGACTGTTTTGGGGCGCTCGCCACCTTGGAACGGATTATCGGACACCGCATATTGGGCCTCGATCCGGCAGGTATCGCACATCTGGATCAGGCGGGCATTGTCGGAGCCGGTGAACATCGGATGCTTGTCGGCAAGTTTTTCAACGATCCGTTCAATCGAGGATTTGACCCCGAAAAGTGCGCCACATTCAATGCAGGCGAACGGGTCCTCCTCGTGGATGACTTTTTGGGTATAGGCGGTTTTCGAGAGATTGAATTGCGGTTTCAGCGTCAGCGCGTTTTCGGGGCACAAACGGGTGCAAAGACCGCATTGGATGCAGGCGTCTTCCTGAAATCTCAATTGCGGAAGATCAGGATTATCCGCGAGCGCCCCCGTGGGACAAAGTGCGGCGCATGACAGGCACAAAGTGCAGGCATCGGTGTCAATCACAAGGCCCCCATAAGGCGCGTTTTCGGGCAGCGGGATCGGGGTTTCCACATCATCACGCAGGGTGATGGCCGCGAGGCGGGATATCTGGCCCCTGTCCCCCATAGGCAGAATTGGTTCTACATTTAAAGGTGTCGTTTCAAAGGAGTAGAGCGCGTCAGACAAGGCCTCGGGGTCGCTCAAATCAAGAATCCGGGCGCGTGGCGCACCGATGATGGCAAGCGCAAGCGCGGCTTCGCTGTGGATGGTTTGGGGATCGGTTTTTGGCGACAAAAGCACATCGACATGGATGAATCCACAGGCCAGCGCCGCGAGGATTTCCGCATGGCCAAATCCGGTGAGCGCGGCCATTTCGAGGGGAATAACATCCGCAGGCAATCCACGCCCGTAACGCGCGGCCAGAGAAATCATTTCAAGGCCGAAATCGCCGTCATGGACCAAGAGGCGCGGTGCCTGACCGCCGGCGGAAAGATAGGCAGACGCGAGGTTTTCGATGCGTTTGAACGTGAAGGCGGTGGGCGGTGCGTCATAGGTGATCGCACCCGACGGGCAGAGCGTGGCGCAGGCGCTACAACCAGCGCAAATTAGCGGATCAATGGTCACATGATCCCCGTCGGGCAGGATGGCGCCGATCGGACAAACATCAAGGCATTTGGAACAACCGGTGATACGGGCACGCGAATGGGCGCAAAGCGGGGCATCTATGCGCACATGAATCGGTTTTTCAAAAGTGCCGACCATCGTCGCGGCCTCAAACACCAGATTTGCCACGGCGGCGGGATCGCGCGGATCGGCGCGCAGGTACCCGTCGCGCTTTTCATGTGCAGAAAACAGCGGTGTAGCGCCGCGCAAATCAAGAATGATATCGCACTCTGTTTTGCCCCCGTCACGGGGGGCGGTAAAGGCAAAATCACCGCGGCCCCCGGGCTGAATTTGTTGCAAGGCGTCAATGTCGACAGCAAACGCCCCGAGGGTTCCGGTCGCGCGTTTCAATGTGCCAATCACAACGTCGAAATTGCGGCTAACCGGCGGGGCGCTTGGCGTATCGAGCAAAACCGCGACGCTTAGCGCCTCGGCGAGTTGCGCGGCTGTGGCGAGCGTAATATCGGGTGCGCCAAGGATCAAACAGCGCCCTTCGGAGATGATGTCGAGGGCCTTTTCGGCGGGGTGCGGTAGCATGGCATCGCTGATCAGTGCGGCCATTTTTGCGGTGCCTGATGCGGGGTGTGCGGCGGCGGTATCTCCCCATCCTGCCCGATCGCGAAGGTCGATAAATCCGGCCGGTTCAACCCCGATTTCATCGCCTAATTCCTCGAAAAATGCGCGCTCTTGTTGGCATGCAATGAGGGCGTCGCCTTTTGCAATTTCTTCTGCGGCGGCGTTGATTTCTGTCGTGCAAAGGGCGCTGTAGACGCGCGAACAGTCAAGGCCGCACGCCGAAGAAAGAGCGTCTTTGTCTAGGGATTGTGTTCCCGAACAATCGCATAATATCAACCGCTTAGACATATATCTCACTCCTGAAATGATCGCGCGGCTAACGTTGGTCCGGTTGATTCCCCGTATCACTTATTCAACAAATGCCGGTTTCGTAAAGGCCCAATTCAAAATTCTTTCCAATTTGGTTTAGCGCCGGCAAGTGATTCGTTTTCGGCGTTGACCGCGAAATCCGAGGAAAAACATCGGGAAAGCCATGCTGGACATTTTGTCCCAACCCGTTGATCGGCTTTGTTTGAGGTGGACGAATTGTCCAGTCGGCGGTTTTGATAGCAAGTTATTTCCATCAATAACCAGAATTGTCTTGGCCAGCGGTCATTTTGATTGCAAGTTTGAACTTGGGTTGATCACAGACTTGGCCAAGTGGCCGCGTTCTGTGCCGGACCTGCGTTTTATTGGTGTGATTTTTGAACCTTTCCTGAACGCCTGCCATACGAGGAACAAAACACGATGCAACCCAACCACATTTCCATGCCTTTGGGGATCGTGATCCGCAAAACGCCGGCGGTGACCCGCTGGGCAAAGTGGAATTGGGAAGTTGTGGCGGTTTTGCCCGGATCGACGATTGCCGATTGGCGCGAATTGCGGCGTGACGGGGATGCGATTGAATATCATGCCGCGACGCTTGATCTTGAGCTTTGGCGTGGCGAAACCGAAGCATATCTTACCGGATTGTCGAGCCGGATACCGATGATTTATGTGGTGCTGCGCGAGGCGCGCAATGCCGAATCTGCACAAGAAATCGACGTGCTCATGGTGACGGCATCGCCTTATGAAGCACAGGATTACGAAGAAAGCGGAGACGAAATTGTCGGCACGGTGCCAATGCCGGAAGGCGTAAATGCCTGGATCCGCGCATTTATCGAGGCGCATCACGAAGAAGAAGTGTTTGTGAAGCGGAAGCGCGATAAAAAGCGCGTTGATCAGGCTGAAACCGGTGTTGGCGATGCGCGGGTGCGCCAAGTGACCGATGTGTATCGCGCCCCCGTTCACGGAAAACGCGAGACCATGCATTGAGCCAGAGAACAGATATGTGGTCGGCGCGCAAAGCGGCGGTCAAGGCCGAGGCGAAAGCGGAGACCGAAGCGTTTGAAGCCGCTATCGTGGCGCGTGAGCGTGACGCACTGGCCGAAAAGCCGGACGCCGAAATATTGCAAGAGCTGGCGTTGAAAAATCCCGATGACATGGTTGCAGGTGATGATTTTGCCGCTTTCATGAAGGCGGCGGTGCCCGAACATTTGCGAAAACGCGCGCTGCGCAAATTATGGCTAAGTGATCCGGCATTGGCCAATTTGGACAACCTTCTGGATTATGGCGAAGATTTTGCCGCCGAGGCGAAATTGGGAGCCGTGGTGGAAACCGCCTATCAGGTGGGCAAGGGGATTTTGGGTAATATAGATGAAGTGGCCGAGCAAGCCGCAGCGCCGGAGCAAGCCGAACAAAGTGCCGCAGATGCTGGGGAAACCCCCATTGCAGTGCCCATTGCAGTGACTTCGACCGAGAATTCACCAGAGAGTAAAACGGTTCAGATCAAAGACGCGGTTCATGAGGGTGATACTATTGCACCGGATGTGTTGACGGAAGATATACCGGTGATTGCCGTGAAGCGCCGGATGCGGTTTGAATTTGCCACCGATGACGCGCGGCACGTGGGACAAGGAATAGGATAAATATGACGGCTACGATGGATATTGGGGCGGACATGGTAACGATCGGCGAGGAAGACCGCCTGCGGGCACGGATGTATGATTTTCTCGGGGCGCTTTTGGCGCGGCCGCCGTCAAAGGAATTATTGCAGCAAACCGCGGGTTTGACCGGCGATGACAGCGACCTTGGCGTGGCGATGGGCGCATTGGCGCGGGTCGGGCGGGTGTCGCAGGCTACGGCGGTCGAAAGCGAATTTACTGCGCTTTTTATCGGGCTGGGGCGCGGCGAGTTGCTGCCTTATGCGAGTTTCTATCTCACCGGATTTTTGAATGAAAAGCCGCTTGCCGCCCTTCGGAAAGACATGAAGGCGCAGATGATCGCGCGCGAGGCCAATGTTTTTGAACCTGAGGATAACATCGCCAGCCTGTTCGAGATGATGGCGGGGATGATCCTCGGGCGGTTTGGTGATCCGGCCCCGATTGCGGCGCAGGTGACGTTTTTCAACAAACATATCGGGCCGTGGGCCACGCATTTCTTCACCGATCTGGAAGGTGCGAAAAATTCGGTTTTCTATGCGTCGGTGGGGGCCGCTGGTAAAGCGTTTCTCGAGATCGAGCGTGAAGCATTTCGAATGGGCGCATCCTAGCGGCCACGTAAATGGGCGCAGCCGAGCGGCTGCACCAACAAAGGCGGTAATATTACCGTGTTAACCGGCCCAAATGGGCCACGAAAGAGGGAGGATAACGGATGAGCGAGAAAGAACAAAACGACAAAACGAGTCGTCGCGGATTTTTGAAAATGGCATCTGTTTCGGCACCAGCGGCGGTTGCGGCTGTGGCCCTAAGCGGAGGCGAGGCCGAGGCCGCAGCGTCCGGTTTAACAGGAGACGAGGCCGGATCGGGCGTGCGCGACACGGCCCATACCCGCGCTTATTTTGAAAGTACGAAATTCTAGCACGAGACGACTTCACTGGAACCAACGGTTGCGAGACGCCCTGCGGTTCTGAAATCAATAACCCAGCGAGATCGGCATAAGACCGATCATTTGCATGATCGACGTAAAGGTCGGTCAATCACGCACAGGGAGAAATACATGCTTAGGAAAAAGACCAACGGGGTTGCGAGACGCTCCCAACGGACCAGCCTCCTATCTAATATTGCCGAAAAATCTGTTGATCGGCGCGCGTTTTTGCGCGGTTCCGGCCTTGCCATTGGTGGCCTTGCCGCGATTACGGCAACCGGCGGCACGGTGACACGGGCCAGCGCCCAAGGCGCGATGGCGGACGCAATCCAAACCATCAAATCGGTTTGCACCCACTGTTCGGTCGGTTGCACGGTTGTTGCCGAAGTTGATAACGGTGTTTGGGTCGGCCAGGAGCCGGGCTATGACAGCCCGTTCAATTTGGGGGCGCATTGCGCCAAAGGGGCCTCGGTGCGCGAACATGCACATGGCGAGCGCCGCCTGAAATACCCGATGAAAAAAGAAAACGGCGAATGGAAACGCATATCCTGGGAAACCGCGATTGAAGAAATCGGCGACCAGATGATGACCATCCGCGACGAAAGCGGACCGGATTCCGTTTATTGGCTGGGATCGGCCAAATTCAACAACGAACAAGCCTATTTGTTCCGCAAATTCGCGGCCTATTGGGGGTCGAATAATGTCGACCATCAGGCGCGTATTTGTCACTCGACCACGGTGGCCGGTGTGGCCAATACATGGGGCTACGGCGCCATGACCAACAGTTATAACGACATTCACACGTCGAAATCGATTCTGGTGATTGGTGGTAATCCTGCCGAGGCGCATCCGGTGTCGTTGCTGCATTTGATGAAAGCCAAAGAGCAGAACAATGCGCCATTGATCGTGTGTGACCCGCGGTTCACCCGCACCGCCGCCCACGCCGACGAATTTGTGCGTATCCGGCCCGGGTCGGATGTGGCGCTTATCTGGGGCTTTTTGTGGCATATTTTCGAAAATGAATGGGAAGACAAGGAGTTCATTCGCACCCGCGTTTACGGCATGGATGAAATCCGCGCCGAGGTGAAGAAATGGAACCCTGCCGAAGTTGAACGCGTCACCGGCGTTCCGGGTAGCCAAATGGAGCGTGTTGCGCGCACCTTGGCCAACAACCGTCCGGGCACGTTGATCTGGTGTATGGGCGGAACCCAGCACACCACCGGCAACAACAACACGCGCGCCTATTGCATCTTGCAACTCGCGCTGGGCAATATGGGCACCGCCGGCGGCGGCACCAATATTTTCCGTGGTCACGACAACGTGCAGGGCGCGACCGATATGTGCGTTCTGTCGCATACGTTGCCCGGTTATTATGGCCTGTCAGCGGGCGCTTGGGCGCATTGGTCACGGGTTTGGGGGGAAGACCTCGATTGGATGAAGTCACGGTTTGACAACATCACCGGCAAAGACGGCAAAGAAAAGTCGTTGATGAACCTCAAGGGTATTCCGGTTTCACGCTGGATTGATGGCGTGCTGGAAGACAAGGAAAACATCGACCAACCCGACAATGTGCGGGCCATGGTTCTTTGGGGCCACGCGCCAAACAGCCAGACCCGTGGTAAGGAAATGAAAACCGCGATGGAGAAACTCGACATGCTTGTCGTGATTGACCCTTATCCAACGGTTTCTGCCGTGCTGCATGATCGCACCGATGGTGTGTATTTGTTGCCGGCCTCGACACAGTTTGAAACACGTGGGTCTGTGACCGCGTCAAACCGGTCGTTCCAGTGGCGTGATAAAGTGGTCGAGCCGGTGTTTGAATCCCTGCCTGACCATATCATCATGACAAAATTCGCCCGCAAATTCGGTTGGGCGGATAAATTTCTCCGCAACATCGAAATGGATGGCGAAGACGAGCCGAACATTGAAAGTGTCACCCGCGAATATAACGGCGGCATGTGGACTATCGGTTATACCGGCTGTTCGCCAGAGCGGATCAAATCGCACATGGCCAACCAGCATACGTTCGACAAAACCACGCTTCAGGCGATTGGTGGGCCGAATGACGGTGAATATTACGGTCTGCCATGGCCGTGTTGGGGGACGCCGGAAATGGGCCATCCAGGCACGCCAAACCTCTATGATATGTCCAAGCCGGTTTCCAAAGGTGGCCTGACATTCCGTGCACGTTTCGGCGTAGAGCGGGACGGGGTGAATTTGCTGGCCGAAGGTGTCTATTCGCAAGGCTCCGATATTCAGGACGGATATCCGGAGTTCACAATGGCGATGCTGAAACAGCTTGGCTGGGATGGCGAATTGACCGATGAAGAACGCGCGTCAATCGAAGCGGTCGCCGGTGATAAAACCAACTGGAAAACCGACCTTTCCGGCGGGATTCAGCGGGTAGCGATTGCCCATGAATGTGCACCATTCGGCAATGCCAAGGCGCGCGCCGTGGTCTGGACCTTCCCGGATCCGGTGCCTATCCACCGCGAACCTCTCTATACCAACCGGCGTGATCTTGTTGAGGATTATCCGACATACGAGGACAAGCAGGCCTATCGTTTGCCAACCCTTTATGCGTCGATCCAGAAGCAGGATTTCTCTAAAGAGTATCCGTTGATCCTGACTTCGGGTCGTTTGGTCGAATACGAAGGCGGCGGCGATGAAAGCCGGTCCAACAAATGGCTGGCCGAACTTCAACAAGAGATGTTTGTCGAAGTGAACACGCGGGATGCCAACAATATCGGTATTCGCGATGGCCAACAGGTCTGGGTTGAAGGGGCCGAAGGGGCCAAGGTCAAAGTTGCGGCCATGGTCACAGAACGGGTTGGCGAAGGGGTGGCCTTCATGCCGTTCCACTTTGGCGGCCATTTCGAAGGCAAGGATCTGCGGGATAAATACCCCGACGGTGCCGACCCTTACGTGCTTGGGGAATCTGCCAATACGGCGATGACTTATGGCTATGATAGCGTCACCCAAATGCAAGAGACCAAAGCGTCTCTTTGCAAAATAACCGCAGCATAAGGAGCATTGATATGGCGAGAGTAAAATTTCTCTGTGATGCAGAACGGTGCATCGAATGTAATGCCTGCGTTACCGCGTGCAAAAACGAACACGAGGTGCCTTGGGGGATCAACCGCCGCAAGGTTGTAACCATTGGTGACGGTAAACCGGGCGAACGTTCGGTGTCGATGGCGTGTATGCATTGTTCGGACGCGCCGTGTATGGCCGTGTGCCCGACTGACTGTTTCTATCAAACAGCCGACGGGATTGTGCTGCACAACAAAGACCTGTGCATCGGGTGTGGTTATTGTTTCTACGCGTGTCCATTTGGCGCGCCGCAATATCCGCAAGCCGGCAACTTTGGCTCACGTGGCAAGATGGACAAATGCACCTTCTGCGCCGGTGGTCCCGAAGAAGACAATTCGGCCGCAGAGTTCCAGAAATACGGACGTAACCGTATCGCGGAAGGCAAATTGCCGATTTGTGCCGAAATGTGCGCAACCAAAGCGTTGTTGGCGGGGGATGGCGACATCGTTTCCGGCATCTACCGCGAACGGGTTGTGGCGCGTGGCTTTGGCTCCGGCGCTTGGGGCTGGGGCACGGCCTACGGTCAAAAAGCCGGCGGATAGTCTGATCTAAAAACCCTTTGGCGCGCGTAAGGTTTGCGCGCGCCATCATATGATTTGCCATGAAGGCAAATGGCGTTGGCATTTATGAAAGGTCGACTGCTTTGCAGGACAATTACATTTCCCCGCCCCATTCAGGTTCTAACCACGATGTCGTTCGTGCGGAGATTTCCGTTTTGCGGGTCGCTATTTCCGTTGTTTTAATCGCCATTCTGTTGGTGCTGGCCGGTTCGGTCACGGCGCAATCGGTGCGGCCTCCCGGCGACGCGGTAAATTTGGAAGACAGCAACACGCTTGGCCCGTCCAATGCGCTGGGCAATCTGTCGGATTCCGATATCTGGCGCGATTTTCGCGGCGGTGATCCGATGAATATCGACGATATCATCCGTGGCCCGATTGAAGGGCAGATGATGACCCGCAGCGGTCAATTGTGGCGCGAAATCCGAGAGAATTACATTCGCAAATACGCAGGCTGGTTTCCCGTTGGCGTGATTGGAATTTTGGCGCTGGTTTATTTGTTGATGGGGCCTGCTCGTATCAAAAGCGGTTTCAGTGGTAAAACACTGCCCAGATTTAATTTAAACCAACGCGTGGCGCATTGGTTCATGGCCTCGATCTTTATAATACTGGGATTGTCCGGGCTGATCATTTTACTTGGGCGTCCGGTTATCCTGCCGATTTTCGGACCAACGGTGAATTCGATCATGACCAGTGCGGCAATGCAGGGGCACAACCTGTTTGGGCCGCTGTTTGTCGTGGCGTTGCTGTGGATGTTCATCAAGTTCATCAAAGGCAACTTCTTTCAGATCGTCGACTTGAAGTGGATGATCAAACTTGGCGGGTTGATTGGCGGGCATGTGAGTTCGCACCAGTTCAACTTTGGTGAAAAAACCTGGTTCTGGATGGTTATTCTCGTCGGTATCGTGATGTCGGCCACCGGCATTGCCCTCGAATTTCCGTGGTTGTTTGACGATTTGCGGGTATTGCAGGCGTCGACAGTCTTGCATGCTGTGGGGGCGATCCTGCTTATCTCGGTCTCGATCGGGCATATCTATATCGGCACAATCGGTATGGAAGGGTCGCTTGATTCGATGCTCAAAGGCGAAGTGGATGAAAACTGGGCCAAAGAACATCATGACCTCTGGTATGAAAAAGTGACCGGAAAGTCGGCGACAGACGACTCCACAGAAGTGACAAAAGAGGAGAGCGGATCATGAGCTATATCGCATTTGTCGAAGGCCCGCTTTTCCTCATTGCCGCCACCGTATTTGTGCTGGGGGCGTTGTGGCGGGTTATCGGAATTATCCGCATCGGACGTAAAAAAGACATCTCGCCGCCCAAAGGGTCGGAAGCCGTCGGGTTTATCCGTGGCAACCTGCGCCATTTTCTACCACGCGGGATATTTGCGCGTCGCACATGGGTACATATTGTCGGTGGTTACGGGTTTCATCTCGGGCTGTTCGTGCTGGTTTTATTTGCGGCGCCACACATTGTGTTCATCGACGAACGCCTGTTTTCGGTGCCGTGGCCGGCTTTGCCACGCTGGGGATTTATCATCGCTGCCGATATAGCCTTTGCCGGTTTAATCATGCTCTGGGTGCGGCGGATTTCCGATCCGGTGATGCGGCTGATTTCCGATTGGGACGATCATATCGGGTCCTGGTTGACGTTTCTGGTGATGTTTACCGGCTGTTTGGCCCTGCAAGAAAGCCATGTGTTCCTGCGCGCTACACACATGCTTTTTGTTGATATCTGGTTGATCTACTTCCCGTTTAGCCGGCTGATGCACGCGTTTACTTTCTTCTTGTCACGCGGAAATACCGGCGCCACATATGGCCGCAAAGGAATGTCCCTATGAGCGAAAAATCAGACATCGCCGTCGCCAAGTTTCTTGAGCATACAGATTCGGAGGCCGCATCGTTTTTCGAGGCCTGCGTGCATTGCGGGGAATGTGCCGATGCCTGTCAGTTCTATCTGACTTCGGGTGATCCAAAATATACACCGATCAATAAATTGCGCCCGATGGAGCGCGCGTATAAGCGTGACAAAGCCCCGTTTTCATCATTGAAAAAGGCGATCGGCCTTGCGCCATCACCGGTCACCGAAGAAGAACTCTACGAATGGGAGCCGCTGGTTTACGATTCATGCAATATGTGCGGACGTTGCACGCTGGTCTGTCCGATGGGCATCGACATTGCGGGCACCATTCGCAAAATGCGCGAAGGCTATGCGGCGGCGGGCATCGTGCCTGAAGGATTGCAACGCTCGGCCGAGTTTGTGAAAAAAACCAGCAGCCCGATGGGGGTCACCATCAAGGCGCTCAAGGCGCAGATCAAGCATCAGGAAAAAGCCACAGGTATTGAAATCGAAATCGACAAACAGGGCGCCGATTACATGGCGATATTCTCGTCGATGGAAATCATGGGCTACCCCGAGGTTCTGGGCGCTTACGCCAAATTGTTCAAATGCGCCGGTTTGACATGGACGATTTCTTCGGTGGCCTATGAGGCGACCAATGTTGGCGTGCAGATCGGATCGGGACCGATGGCCAAGGAAATCTTGCAACGTGTGGTCGATGCCGCCGAGGTGCTTGAGGTGAAACACGTGATTAGTCCCGAATGTGGCCACGCCTATGGCGCGATCCGGTGGGCGGGACCAAATATGATGGGGCGGCAATTCAAGTTCGAGGTGGTGCATATCATCGAATTGCTCGATCAGTTGCGCCGCGAAGGCAAAATTCCGGCGGGCAAAAAAGACAGCCGCCGCATGACACTCCATGATCCCTGTCAGATCGTGCGCCGTGGTGGTTTGCTCAAGGAACCGCGCAAGCTTTTGGATGAATCCTGTTCGGATTTTGTCGAAATGAAGGGGGCGGGCATAACCAATTTCTGTTGCGGCGGCGGCGGTGGTGTTTCGGCCAACCCGCGTGCGGAAGAGGTGAAAACCGCGGCATTTTCGCTTAAGGTGGATCAACTCAACGGGGTGGAAAACCTTGAGGCGGTGGTGGTGCCATGTGGCAATTGCCGGGCAGTATTCGAGGATGGCCTTGATGCCTATGATATGAATCTCGAAATTATCGGGTTAAGCGAGCTTATTGCTGACACGCTGGAGGAAGATCCTGCACCGCAAGGGACAGGATAAGGTTGAAGTTTGCCCGCCAAAAGCGCACCATGACCACGCTATGAATAAACCCGAGACTCTTTCAAACGATAGCGGCTTTGGCGCGGGCCTTGCGCTTGCATCAATCCTTGTGGTCGATGATGAGCCGGGTATGCGCAATTTTCTAATGAAAATTCTCGGACCGCGTTGCAAGCGTGTCGAACAGGCGGCGGATGTTGAAGAAGCCTCGCGGCTGCTGGATGCCAACCATTTTGATATCGTTATTCTCGACAACATCATGCCGGGTAAAACCGGCCTTGACTGGCTGCGCGAGCAACGCAAACTCGGCTTTTTTGCCGACGCGATTTTGATCACCGCATTTGCCGATCTGGAAACCGCGATTGCCGCGTTGCGCGCCGGAGCGGTTGACTTTGTGCTCAAACCGTTTCGGTCAAACCAGATATTGAATGCCGTGGCGCGCTCGATTGATCGTTTGCATTTGCAACGTGAAAACTTTCTGCTTAAGCACGAACTTTCTGCTGAGGTGTGTGGCGGTCGTGGTCGATTGCTTGGGGGGTCCCAAGGGATTAGTGATGTTCGTTCAATCATTGAACGTGCCGCCCCGCAACCGACATCGGTGTTGTTCACCGGCGACAGCGGAACCGGCAAAGAAGTGGCGGCGCGCGCGCTTCATGCCATGTCTGAACGTGCAGACAAACCGTTTGTGCCGGTCAATTGTGCCGCGATATCCCCCGATCAGATCGCCAATGAACTGTTCGGATATGTGGCGGGTGATCCGACCCGCCCGGAAGGGCGCCAAGACGGTTTATTGCTTCATGCCAGTGGCGGCACATTGTTTCTTGACGAGATTGCCGAGCTGCCGTTGTCGGTGCAGGGCACATTGCTGCGGGTGATCGACGACATGCGCCTGCGCCCGTTTGGATCGGCGCGCGAGGTGCCGCTTAACCTGCGGTTTATCTTTGCAACCAATGCCGATTTGCCGCTTGCGGTGGCCGAAGGGCGGTTTCGCGAGGATCTGTATCACCGGATCAATGTGATCAAGGTGCACATGCCGACGTTGCGTGAACGGGTGATGGATATCCCGGATTTGAGCGCAATGTTCATGCAGTTGATTTCCCATGAACTGCGGGTGCCGCCGCTGGTTCTGGATGAACGGGTGCTGCTCAAACTCTCCTGTTATGACTGGCCCGGAAATGTTCGTGAATTGCGCAATTTGATCGAACGTTCGTTAATTTTGGGGGAATTTCCACCAGAATTTGCCAGCGAGGGCGCTGCGTCATCACCCGAGGCCGTGGATAGCCTGCATGCGGTTGAACAGCGCCATATTTTGACGGTTCTCGAGGCCTGTGATGGCAATCGCGCCGAGGCCGCGCGCCGGTTGGGTGTTTCGCGCAAAACCATCGACCGAAAATGTGCGATGTGGGATGCCTGACGGTGAGAAATCCCCGTTGATAGGCGCGCGCACGGGCCGTTTTTCGTCGATGCGTGTGCGTTTGCTGGCGATTGCCTTGTTGCCAATGCTGGTGGTGATGCCCCTGTTTTTGGGGGCCGTGGTGTTGAATTGGTCGGCGCGGTTTGACAGCCTGCTCATCGCCAAGGTCAACGGTGAACTGACCATCGCACATCAATATTTGACGCGTATTTTGCAAAGTAACAAAGATCACGTTCGCGCACTCGGGAAATCGGCGGAATTCGAGAAAACCGTTCTCGCTGGAGATGACATTGCACTAGCCGAATTCCTGTCGAGGACGCGCCTGACCCTCGGGTTGGATTTCTTGTATTATATTAGGGAAAACGGGCAACTGGTTGCGACGACGGCGTTGAATGACCAGGAGGATTTGACTAAATGGCCGGTGGTGCAGCAGGCATTGGACGGTGAAGATTCGACCGAAATTGACATATTTAGCGCCGAGGATCTCGCAGGTTTTTCACCCGAATTGGCAGCTCAGGCGCGTATTGAATTGGTCAAAACCGAAGCGGCAGTGCCGACTTTGAAAACGGCGGAAACCCGTGGGATGGTTATTCACACGGCGGCGGCGGTGCAAATAGGCGGGGATCAGGCGGCGTTGGTCGGTGGGGTTCTGTTGAACCGGAATTTGGGCTTTATCGACACTATCAACGATCTGGTTTATCCTGCGGCCTCTTTGACCGAGGGCAGTCGGGGCACTGCGACCCTGTTTCTCGATGATGTGCGGGTAAGCACCAATGTGCGCCTGTTTGAAAATGTGCGCGCTCTTGGCACGCGGGTTTCGGGGATTGTGCGCGCCAGTGTTCTTGAACGCGGCGAGGTCTGGCTTGATCGGGCGTTTGTGGTGAATGACTGGTATATTTCCGCCTATGAGCCAGTGATCGACAGTTTTGGCAACCGTGTTGGTATGCTTTATGTCGGGTTTCTGGACACGCCATTTCAGGCGGCGAAATTGCGCACCTTTGTTACCATACTGGTCGGGTTTTTGGTTATTTTGGCGCTATCGCTTCCGATTTTTTTGCGTTGGACGCGTGGTATTCTCAAGCCTCTGGAATGTATGATTGGCACGATTTCGCGGGTGGAAAGTGGCGATTTGGGGGCGCGTTCAAATGTAACAACGGGGCAAGGCGAAATCACTCTTGTTGCCGGGCATCTTGACGGGTTGCTTGAACAATTGCAGGAACGTGATCGGGATTTGCGCCGATGGGGCGAAGATCTTAATGCCCGTGTAGAGGCGAGGACACAAGAATTAAGGGAAGCAAATCAACGCCTTGAAGCAACAACCAAGCAACTTGTAGTTTCTGAAAAACTCGCGGCGATTGGTGAAATTACGGCCGGAATTGCCCATGAAATCAACAACCCGATTGCGGTAATCCAAGGCAACCTTGACGTGATCGAACAGGAGATTGACGTCAAATCCAGTGATCTGGAGACTGAATTTGCGTTGATCCATGAACAGGTGCATAGCGTCAATATTTTGGTAAACAAGTTGCTTCAGTTCGCCCGCCCCGAAGAATATGCCGGATTTGTCGATCACCATCTGCCCGACGAGGTGATCAACGACAGTATTCCTCTGGTGCAGCATTTGTTGAACAAAGTTGATATTGTGCTCTCGCTTGACCTCCATGCGGACCGCGCTGTGTCGTTGAACCGGACGGAATTACAACAGGTTTTGATCAATCTTATGGTCAACGCCATCCACGCGATGCCGAATGGCGGGCAACTATTCGTGCGCACGTATAACCATGATGAAGATGCCATTAAAGGCGTATTGATCGAGGTTGCGGATACAGGGCAGGGAATGCCCAAAGAGGTGCTTGATTGTGTGTTTGATCCGTTTTTCACGACCAAACTGAGTGAAGGAACCGGGCTTGGCCTGTCGATTAGCCGAAAGTTGCTGACCCGGGGCGGTGGTTACATCAAGGCGCGCAGCGAAGTGGGTGTTGGCACCACTTTTTCAATTTGGCTACCAAGCGCCGACATTGAATGATGGGTATCGAGATTCCCGTGTTGTAAAAACGCCCTGCCCCCTAAAAGGGACAGGGCGCAAAATTGATCGCGAGGGATCAGCGCAAGCAATGCCGGCTCCCGACCGGCAGGGCATATCTAGGGGGGGCAAGTTACCAAAATATTTACGCGCCCTCAAATTCACAAAGAACTTGAACATCCATACCCAAGCCCTCCAAAACCTTGCGCCCGCCCAACTCTGGAAGATCGATAATGAACGAGGTGCTAACGATTTCACCGCCCAGCCGCTCAATCAACTTGATGCTTGCCGCGGCGGTGCCGCCGGTGGCCAACAGATCGTCAACCACAAGAATACGTTCGCCCGCCTTGATCGCATCGTCATGGATTTCCATCACCGCCTCGCCATATTCCAATGTATAGGCTTCGGAAATGACCGCGCCGGGCAATTTTCCTTTCTTGCGGATCGGAACAAAACCAACGGTCAACTGGTGGGCAATCGCACCGCCAAGGATAAACCCGCGCGCCTCAAGGCCGACAACTTTGTCGATCTGCATGCCGGCGTAAGGGTGCAGCATCTGGTCAACTGCCATGCGAAATCCGCGCGGATCGGCAAACAATGTGGTGACATCGCGAAACATGATGCCTTCATGCGGGAAATCGACAATGGTTCGGATATAGTCTTTGACGGTCTTCATTTTGTTTCCTCAAGTGGAACGGCGCAAAGTGGCCGTGATCAACCCCATAGCGATCAAAGTGATACCGCCGGAGCGGGTCAGCCATGTGATTGCATTGGGCCGCGAAATGCGGGTGCGCAAGCGGTCCGCCAATAGCGCATAGGCCAATGCAATCAGCCCGCCAAGGGTTGCAAATGTCGCAATCATCAACGTGAACCGCGGGGCAACAGCAGCGCGGCGCGCATAAATGAATCCTAAGAGGCTGATCGGAAACTAATTGAGTGATTTCAATAAGCTGTGTTTCAATCGGATTGACAAGATTCGAAGGAGATCACGATGGCTTGGACTGAAATCACCCGCCGCAAATATGAC
>JAUZRV010000061.1 GCA_030950105.1 Rhodobacterales bacterium
TTACTCGTTTCCATGGTGGTGTATCTTTCTTTGGTTGGGATGCTGTCGTTCAACAACAATTCAACCAGATACGCCGCCAACCTTCAAATCCCCGAAACACCAGATTCAGTCATAACTCACCCAGGGCAGGTGGTAACTTTCGCAATAATTTTCAACGGCGAGTTTCCAGTTGGCCTTGAGGGGCAGGGTGATAATGCTTTCTGCGCCACCGTGAAACAGCGGTTGGTCAAATTCCTGCCAGCGGGCGAGAAGATCGGCATGCACGGTGTCAAAATCCGGCGCGGTGCCGGAGATGTTGATCCAGACGATATCCATCCAGATATGGCTTTTGATTTCAACAAGGCCAAGGTCTTCGCGCACAATGGCGTCATGGGTGTTTTGACCCGGCCCGCCGACATGCGGGGTTGATACCAGAGCGCCTTTGGTGGAATAACACCAGCTATGATAGGGGCAGCGAATGGCGCCTTCGATATTGCGCGGCTCGGAAACCAGAATCATGCCACGGTGGCGGCAGGTGTTTTGAAAGACCCGCACATCGCCGGATTTGTCACGGATGAGCAGCAGCGGCATGCCGGCAAATTCAAGCGGTATGGCGTCGCCGGAATTTGGCACATCCGATGCGGTGGCCAACCCTGACCAGTTGGCAAACAGAACCGCCTGCTTTTCTTCTTCATAGGTGGTCTCATCGACATAATGCGCGTTGGGCAGGCCATTGGCGGTGGCAAGTGGCGCGCGCACCCGATCAAGATCGGAGCGCGAAGATATGGCGGCGGGCATGATGTGTCTCCTTGCTGTGATACAAGGAGATAAGCATAGGCCGGTCCCCGAAAACCGTTTGTCTACGACAGAGGCTTTCTGTGGGCGACACGCGCGGGCGCCATCATTGAGGTGACACCCGCGGGTTTTTGTGCCCGATTCTGGTTACTGAAAGGGTTCGCCGATGCGCAAAAGCCGACGGTGGAACGGAGCCAATTGATCTTCGCGACACAGGCCCGCAGAACGCGCAGCCGCAAAAACGGCACCCCGGTCGTTTTCTATATGTTCATAGACCATACGCGCGGCGCGGTTGCCAGAGAGGCTCTCGCGGACGGTGCGGGTGACATAACCTTCCCAGAAATTATTCTGGATAGAGGCCACGCGGGACAGAAAGTTGAACGAGCAGGTCATGGCCCCATGGCGCGCGATCAGGGCGGCAATGCCTTCTTCCTGGGCGAGGAACATACCGCGAAATTCGCGGGTGTTGGCATCGGTTGCCAGCCCTTGTTGGCGCATCGATTCTTTGGCTTCGTAGCCACGCACGAATGTATTGTTGTCGATTCTGGAGACAAAAACCAACCCGACAACATACATTTGATCATCCACAAAACTGCGTCGGGTAAAGCGGTAAAATCCGCTGGGCAGGGTTTCTTCGGGGATGTTCAAAGAGCCATTGCCAAGATAATCGGCGATAAAGGGATGGTTTAGCAGGCTCGGCGTGTCATCGCGCAAAGAGGCAACGGGTTGCAACAAAATACGCGCATCGACACCGAAGAAGCTACAAATGCGATGCAAAACGTCGGGGCGCGGGAAACTTTCGCTTGAAAGGTAGCGGTTAAACTGTGTTCGATTGATACCCAGTTCGCGACACAAGCCGGCAATGGAGGGATAAGACGCACCAAGCAAGCGCAGATTCGCGCCAAATATCCCACGTAGCTCCGCTGGATCGCCCGATAATGTCGAATTTGGGTCAGTTTTTGGCATGTTTGCCCTCTTATTAGCATTAATGTCGGTTTGGCCAAACGAAGTGTTCGGGTCTCTGTCAGGGCCGATCATAGTGTGATGCCCTACTGCGTCAAGGTTGTTGCTATTTGGCGTCAATGGCGGAATTATCTAGGGAAACTCTGAACAACATGGCTTTCGGCATGCGGAAGTTGTCGATTGCCGCTCGGGTTCACGGCACCAGCCGTTTTGCGGCCGCTTTCGCGACTGTTTTACCCCGCTCCCCTGATTTCAGGCAGACTCCGCCCTC
>JAUZRV010000062.1 GCA_030950105.1 Rhodobacterales bacterium
TGCCGCGCGGATCAGGAACCTGACGTAAAACTGATCGAACTGAAATCAAGATAATAACCTCCGGGCCTGACGTTCAGAACAAAGATTCATATACCCGTATGATTTGCAACAACTTTCTAACCTTCAGTAAATCGCCCTGACAGCGCGACAACCTCATATTGGCGGCCTACACTAATTTCCTCGACCAACGCCTTAAGAGGCTTGGCACATCGCAATTCAATCCGTTCGCGCATCCCGACATCGGGATAATCGCTAAATCGTTCGACCAACTTGGCGTCTTCTTCGATTCCGATCACCTGCGACGCACCCGCTGCTGCAAAAGCAAAACACCATGTCCCGTCACCCGCCCCGAGTTGAAAGACATTCGCATTTGAAATCACATGCCGGTGCGCATCAATCAACATCGCGTGGCGCGCATGCATACGACTCACCGAGGTATATTTTCCGACCTCATCGCCAATATCATCCGGACCTTCAAAATTTGCCATTTTCCACCTCGAATATGCGTTCTCCAACCGCTATCGTATCCCCACAAACCAATGATTAAATTGCCGGAAAAAGTAGATCACATTGTAATGACCGATGAGCCCCTCGACCTCACGCCTGCGCTTTTGCTGCGCGCCTATGCCAACGGAATTTTCCCAATGGCCGAGCACCGCGACGACCCAGAGATTTTTTGGGTCGATCCGCGGCGGCGCGGGGTAATTCCGCTCGACGGGTTTCACATTTCCCGTTCGCTTGCCCGCCGTATCCGGCGCGGCATGTTTGAGGTGCGCTCTGACACGGTTTTTGAAATGGTTGTCGATGCTTGTGCCGATCGTGCCGAAACCTGGATAAATCCGGAAATCCGCGCGCTTTACCTCGCGCTGCACGACCTTGGCCACGCACATTCCATCGAGATTTGGGAAAATGATGTGTTGGTTGGCGGCGTCTATGGCATCGCGATAGGCGGCGTGTTTTGTGGCGAAAGCATGTTTTCACGTCGCACCGATACATCGAAAATTGCGCTTGCCTATCTGGTTGACCATCTCGAACGGTGCGGGTTTACCTTGCTTGATACCCAATTTATCACTGACCACCTCGCCAGTCTTGGTGGCATCGAAATAAGCCGCGCAGAATACCGGCGCCAACTCTTTAACGCATTGGAAATAAACGCTGATTTTTTACGATATCCGGTAGGCGACCGGCCCTATTTGATATTGCAACGCAACAGCCAAACATCGTAACGCGCGTGATCCAGCGGGTTAAGAGCCGGCGATGACGCGATCATCCAGCCGCTATAAATCGGCTCCGGGTTGTCACCCTCAAGGATGCGAAGATAGGCATACCCCTCGCTGGTTGCATTTCCGACGGGATAGCGACATTCAACCAGTTCGATCTGCAATCGCCCAAACGCGGCACTCGCCCCGTTCACCATATCAATGTCCTGAACGCGGCCGCCAAATTTGTCCAATCCGCGCAAAACGGCACCTGCCCCTTGCGTGGTCTCGACCGCAGCGGCCCCACCGGCGGTCAGGAAAAAACCGACCCATAAAACAGCGCGCCACATGGCCTAGCCCTCGCCAGAGCCGGAAACGAATTTCATCAGCAAATTCAACAGGGAAATCGCGCCCTGTGTATCCTCGATCTCGTCACCGGCGGCGAAATAAAACAATGACCCGCCCGGCATCACCTCGATAAAACTGCCGCCAAGCAGCCCCTCGGAGGCCACCAGAATCGCGCTGTCATCCGGTATCTCAATACCGTTTTCGACACTGAAAACCGTATCGGCACGATAGGTCGTCGGGTTAAGATCGACGCTGGTCACGGTGCCGATTTTCACACCGGCAAGACGCACATCGGTGCCCACGGTCACGCCCTCTAGCGAGCGAAAACTCGCCGTTAAAGGATATCCGGAAGTCGTGCCCGACAGGCCCGTCGCCTGCGCCATGTAAAACAAGAAACCAACCGCAGCCGCCAAAACAGCGCCGCCAACAACAACTTCTGATGTATTTTCTGCCATAATTCGTGCCTTATTCGGGGATCTCTATTCCGGAGTCCACGCCTCATAATCACGTCGCTCAACCGGATTTGCCCGCCGAATCGATCCCGCCGGCGCATAGGCCAACGCAGTGCCCGTCAGGTTTTCCTGATGCGGCTTTTCCCAAACTTTATGGTCCATCGCCCGCTCGGTCGGTGGTTCGTCAAAGGTTTGGTGCAACCAGCCGTGCCAATCGGCAGACACCCGCGTCGCTTCACATTCGCCATTGAAAATCACCCAACGTTTGCTGTCATCGCGGTTGCGGTAATAAATATTGCCCTGATCGTCGTCGCCAACTTTGACACCATTGCGCCAAGTAAACAGCTGCGTGTTCAGGGTCTGGCTGTTCCACCATGTGACGCTGCGCAAAAGAGTATTCATAATGCCCATTGAACTGGTCCTTAATGCCACCGATAACATCACCAATAATATTACCGATATTTTTACTAGATATGCCCCAGAATCCGGCAAAGGTCCAGTGGGCATCAGGTATGAAAAAGGCGGGACTTTGCCCGCCTGTTCCTTTTTCTTATACGATGGTCGACCTAACCCGCGGATGCTTCTTCTTTGGCATCCGCATAGATCATCAAAGGCGCAGCTTCCGGTCCAACCGCTTCTTCATTGACCAC
This sequence comes from Rhodobacterales bacterium, assembly GCA_030950105.1. GTDB lineage: Bacteria > Pseudomonadota > Alphaproteobacteria > Rhodobacterales > Rhodobacteraceae > JAUZRV01. Next base: position 2,650 of record JAUZRV010000062.1, read on the forward strand.
AACCTCGGTCACATTTTCTTTGCCCGGCAAATCAAACATCGTATCAAGCAGGATTTCCTCAAGGATAGACCGCAGGCCCCGCGCGCCGGTTTTGCGTTCAATCGCCCGTTTGGCAATCGCCTTGAGCGCATCTTCGGTGAACGTCAGTTTCGCATCTTCCATCTCGAACAGGCGCTGATACTGTTTGACCAACGCGTTTTTCGGTTGGCTCAAAATCGTGACCAACGCATCTTCGTCAAGGTCTTCCAAAGTGGCCAGAACCGGCAAACGGCCTACAAATTCGGGAATTAGGCCGAATTTCAACAGGTCCTCGGGTTCCAGTTCCTGAAAAACCTCGCCAACACCGCGATCATCATTGTCCCGCACATCGGCGCCAAATCCCATGGCGCTGCCTTTGCCACGCTGGGCAATAATTTTGTCGAGCCCCGAAAACGCACCGCCACAAATAAACAGGATATTGGTGGTGTCCACTTGCAGGAATTCCTGCTGTGGATGCTTGCGCCCGCCTTGGGGTGGCACGCTGGCAACGGTGCCTTCCATCAGCTTGAGCAACGCCTGCTGCACGCCTTCCCCCGACACATCACGGGTGATCGACGGGTTTTCCGATTTACGGGTGATTTTATCAACTTCGTCGATGTAAACGATGCCGCGTTGCGCGCGTTCCACGTTATATTCCGACGCTTGCAACAACTTGAGAATGATGTTTTCAACATCTTCCCCGACATATCCCGCTTCGGTCAATGTGGTCGCATCCGCCATAGTAAACGGCACGTCCAAAATCCGCGCAAGTGTCTGGGCAAGCAGCGTTTTACCACAGCCGGTTGGCCCGATCAGCATGATATTGGATTTCGCCAGTTCTATATCACTGCCGGATTTTTGCGCATGATTAAGCCGTTTATAATGGTTATGCACCGCCACCGACAAAACCCGTTTGGCTTTGGCCTGACCAATCACATAATCATCCAGAACATCGCAGATATCCTGCGGTGTCGGCACACCCTCGGACGCTTTCAATCCGCTGGCTTTGGTTTCTTCACGGATAATATCCATGCACAGTTCAACACATTCATCGCAGATGAATACTGTTGGTCCCGCAATCAGTTTGCGCACCTCGTGCTGGCTTTTGCCGCAGAAGCTACAATACAATGTGTTCTTGCTATCGCCGCTTGACGTATTCGACATGTCGCACCTTTCAGGCCTAAAATCAGACAGTTTCGGCCATTCTAGCCGCCCCACGCCACCCTATTCTCGAGGTGCAGCTTAGGCCAGCAGTCCGGCGTCTACAATGTCAAAAATGCCCCGCTGCAAAAAACGCGGGGCACTCATAAGTTATTTCTCGTCGTCATCCGTTTTCGGACGCGACGCCACGATTTCATCAATCAGGCCCCAATCCTTGGCATCTTCCGGCGACATGAAGTTATCACGTTCAAGGCCAGCCTCGACTTTTTTCAAGGTTTGCCCGGTGTGATGCACGTAAATTTCGTTCAACCGTTGTTTCAACTTCAGGGTTTCTTCGGCATGGATCATGATATCCGTCGCCTGCCCCTGATATCCGCCAGACGGTTGATGCACCATGATCCGGCTATTGGGCAGCGAGAACCGCATACCTTTTTCGCCCGCCGTCAACAAAAGCGACCCCATGCTGGCCGCCTGCCCGATCACCAAGGTCGACACCTTGGGTTTGATATATTGCATCGTGTCATAAATCGACAGGCCCGAGGTCACAACGCCACCGGGGCTGTTGATATACATGCTGATTTCTTTGCTGGGATTTTCCGCCTCGAGATGCAGCAACTGCGCCACAATCAACGACGACATGCCGTCATGCACCGGACCCGACAGGAAAATAATCCGCTCTTTCAAAAGCCGCGAAAAAATATCGTATGCCCGTTCCCCGCGCGCGGTTTGTTCAACCACCATAGGGACCAGAGTGTTCATATAGGTATCAATTGGATCTTTCATGTTCGCCCGCCTGCTGAATTTCCCGCATCCTTACATATGAGATGCTAATGGAGTCTTAGTATTGCGCCCCAGAACCTGCAAGGGGCGAGAAAAAAAACACCCGTTTCCGGTCAAAGTTGTTGCACCGCTTAATTTCCGTTAACACTCGGGGATAATGGTTAACAATTGATGCGGAAATCCCCTGATGAGTCAAAAAATAATTATCACTGGCGCCACCAGCGGCCTTGGCCTCGCGCTGGTTTCCCGATTGAAAAGTGCCGGCTTCACCCCGATCATAACCGGCCGGAATGCCGATAAATGTGCGCGCATCGCTGCCGATCTCGACCTGCCCGGTTACGCGCTCGATGTGGCAAACCCGAACGCAATAACCGCGGTTTGCGCCCGGATCCGCCACGACCACGGCCCGATTGACGGTTTGATCAACAATGCCGGTATCTGGCTGGAGGGCGATTTTAAAACCTACAGCGCCGCCGATATCCGCGCGGTCATTGACACCAACACCACCGGCACCATCCTGATGAGCCACGCAATCCTGCCCGATATGTTAACGCGCGGGCACGGCACCGTGATCAATATCGTGTCCACAGGCGCGCTTTATTGTCGCAAATTGATCAGCGTCTATAGCGCCAGCAAATGGGCCATCCGTGGGTTCACCGGCTGTCTTGAGGTCGAATCCGCGCCCAAAGGCGTGCGGGTCATGGGATTTTACCCCGGTAAAATCGCCTCGAATATGTATGAAACCGCCGGTGTTGGCCGCGACCTCGACATGGCGATGACCCCTGATCAAGCGGCCGCCATGGTCGTGACCATGCTCAAGGACAAGGATATGTTGTGGTCCCACGTCTCTGGTCGCTCGGTACAGGATTATGTCTAACCCGCCGTCTAAACCGCCACCGGGCCTTACTTGAGAACAGTTGCGCGCCGCTTGCCGACTTCGGCTTTGGTGCCCGCATAGGTTGGCAATCCTTGTGGAATCCAGCCCGCGCCATTGGACCCGCCCGCCATGCCCTCGGCCACGTCCACAAGGCCAACAAACCCGCGTTTATTCAACTCTGTCACCACATAGTTTGACCGGCTTCCGGTCCGGCAAATAATCGCAATCTTTGTGTCCGGGTTGGCCAAACGCAGATTGGACAGATCGCTTACAAATGTCTGGCTTTGCATATCAAGACCAATTGCGCCTTCACCAACGCCGGTCTCGGCCCATTCACCAGGGGTGCGGATATCCACCAGAATAATACGCCCCGATTGCGCGGCGCCATACGCATCAAGCGCCGTCATGGTTTCTTTTTCGGCCGCCATTAGAAATTTTGCCGGAATGGCAATCGCGACGCCCACCGCCATAATAGAAAAAATCACACTGCGACGGGTCATCAGATTTGCCATTGGGTCGTCTCCATATTTATCATTCCATTAATAGAATATGACACTCATTCAAAACTTGCAAGACGGCGGCGCTCACTTCCCTGTGATAGCAGCGCACCGATAAAACCCCCGGTTCCACAAAAAAGGGCCGCCCCACCCTCGTGGAACGGCCCGATCCCAAATCGTTTACCCGAACATGTCGGCGGTCATACCGGCATACCAGCCCACAGATTCTTCATAGGTGGCCTTGCGCAATGCCGCGTCTTCGCCGGTTTTCGAGATAAATCCGGCAACCTTGGCGATTTTTTCATCCGTCGCCTCATAGGTCGCGCCAACCTTGATCCCGTCATCGGTTTCAAGCAGCGACCAACAGGTGTTGGAGAACTTGGCCGGAAACACCTTGGATCCGGTCAATGCGCCACGGATCGCCATGGCCGCAACTTTGGCTTGGCTGTTGGCCGAAAACCCCGATTTCGGCATGTCGCCTTGCGAACAACTATCGCCGAGAACGTGAATATTCTCGTCAATACGGCTCTGCATGGTGTGGCCCCCGACAGGTGCCCAATTGCCTTCGGTCACACCGGCAAGTTCACAAATTCGGCCCGCTTTCATCGCTGGGATTACATTGCAAACGTCGACTTTGGTTTCTTCACCGTCGATATCCAAGGTCATCGCATCGGCATTTACCGTGACGTTATCGCCGCCAAAATCCGGGCCAATCCATTCGATCATCCCGTCGTAATGGGTGCCCCACGCCTCTTGGAACAACGCCTGTTTGGAAAACTTCGGCTTGGGATCGGCAATCAGGATTTTCGCCGTCGGGTTGTTCACCTTGAGGTAATGCGCCACCATGCTCACCCGTTCATACGGACCAGGGGGGCACCGGAACGGATTTGGCGGCGCGACCATCGCATAGGTGCCGCCCTGTGGCATGGATTCAAGCTGCGCCTTGAGCAACTCGGTCTGCGATCCCGCCTTATAGGCATGGGGCATCTTGTTCTGGCTGCTCACGTCCCAACCGTTGACCCCGCCGGGGATGAAATCAATTCCGGGGCTCAGAACAAGCCGGTCATAAGGCAACACAGCGCCGCCCGCCAACGACACGGTTTTGGCGTCGCGATCAATGCCCACGGCCCAGTCATGCACCACGTTTACGCCATATTCCGCGGCCAACGTGCCATAGGTATGGCCGATGCTCGACAGTTGGCGGAAGCCGCCAATATAGAGGTTCGAGAAAAAGCAGGTGTAATATTTGCGCGTCGGTTCGATCAACGTCACATCAATTTCGCCTTTGCTGTCCTTGGCGATATAGCGCGCAACAGTGGCCCCACCGGCGCCCCCGCCCACAACAACCACGCGGGGCTTGCCATGGGCGGCCCCCATGACCATCGGGGCTGACAATGTTGCCGCAACGGCAGCCCCTGTGCCGATAAAGGCGCGTCTGTTTAAAGTCATAATAATACTCCCTTGTTTTGGCACTCCTTACCGCGGTGCCTTTACGTTTCGGCCTGAAATACGTCCCTATTCCAGGTCCTTGAAATACGCAGCCAACGCCGCGATTTCTTCGTCGGTTAATCGTCCTGCCATCATTTGCATGACCGGATGCACGCGGATTTTGACCTTATAGGCATGCAGCGCGATCACAAAATCTTCGGTTGGCCATTGGGTGATTGACGGGATACCCGCATCGCCCCCGTCGCGCTGGTGACACGAGGTACATTCATTGGCGAGATATTCGCCATATTCAGGGTCGCCAACCAGAGCCAGTGTTTCGGGCGACAAAACAACCTCGGGGGGGGCCGCCGTCGGCGACGCCTCGGGGATATCCGCCGGATTATCCGAATACTGTCGCAAAAACGCCAAAACATCGCGCCGGTCCTGATGTGATTTCAAACCGCGAAACGACATCCTTGTGCCGCTCACCAGTGCTTTGGGGTTTTCGAGATAGGCCTCGAGCTTGTCCAATTCCCAGATCAGCCCGTCGTTGCCCGCGCGGATCATCCCCTTGGAGTAACGAAACCCGTCGCCCGCACCCCCCGCAGGTCGCCCGAAAATTCCGTTCAGATGTGGACCAACCCGATGCGTTGCCCCTTCACCGACGCGATGACAGGATGCGCATTTCTTGAAAATCTTGGCGCCTTTTTCGGCGTCACCAATATGGTCGGCCATCACAGGCACAGCCAGCGCCCCGATCACCACACCTATTGCCATAAAATATCGCACCATTTCTCGAAACATTCATCGCCTCCCTGTTCACCTACTCTGCGCTGCCCAATGCAGCGCGATCTTCGGCGTTTAATTACTATTCTGGTGTTACATCCGCTCCTGCTGCGTGTTTGGTAATCGCGGCTGTCGCCTTACAGCCGGACATACAAACCGGCCCTGTAAACTGAGGTATTTCGACCGTAGCGCGGTCATCATCGTAAAAATTCACCATGTTCGGCAGCGGAATTTCGGCAAAATTTTCGCGCCCAAGAACAAAGGCCTCATCGTCGACCAGATCGTTCAAATACAGGATATAGGCGGTCACTGCATAAACCTCGTCGTTGCTTAATGTCTGCGCCTCACCATAGGGCATCGCGCGGTGCACATAATCCCAAACCGTTGATAAGTAAGGCCAATACGATCCGACCGTTTTCACAGGCCGCTCGTCGGTCAGGGTGTCAAACCCGCCCGCCAGTGCCGGATAGCGTCCGACACCTTCGCCAAAATCCCCGTGGCAGGCGGCACATTTTTCTTCAAAAACCGTTTCGCCCATGGCCACGCTGCCGCTGCCTTCGGGCAATCCCGCCCCGTCAGGGCGCACATCAATATCCCAGGCGGCGATTTCATCCGGTGTCGCCACCCGCCCGATTTCCGCCACCAGAGGTGTCGCCATTCCGACCAAAACCAGACTAAGAGATTTCAACATTTTCAACCTCCCCGTCGCGACCCACATGCCACGTCTGGATACCGTTGTTATGGTAGGTCGAATTTACCCCGCGCAGGGCGCGCAAGGCGTCTTTGGTCGGCTGCACATATCCGGTGTTGTCATGGGCGCGACTTTGCAACAACATCTCGCCGCCGTCCCAATCAAATTCGTAATAAAACCGGTGTAGGGATTTATCCAGAGACGGCCCGTCCATACGCGCCATATGCCAGTTTTTGCCTCCATCAAGCGTGACATCCACCCGCGGAATCGTGCCGCGCCCCGACCACGCCAATCCGGTCAGAACCATACGGCCCTTGCCATGGCGGATCGGCATTTGCGGGCTGGGGCTGGTGATCACCGATTTGGCATCCATCACCCATGTAAACCGCCGTGCGCGCCCGTCCGGCATCAGGTCGGTGTATTTGCTGGTTTCTTCCTTGGCGTGCCACGGCGCGTCGCCCACTTCGATCCGGCGCAGCCATTTGATCCACATATTGCCTTCCCAGCCGGGAATGACCAACCGCAAAGGATACCCCTGTTCGACCCGAAGCGCCTCGCCGTTCATCGCAAAGGCAACCAGACAATCGTCCATCACCTTTTCCATCGGCACCGAACGCGTCAAACCGGCGGCATCTGCCCCCTCGAACAGCACCCACTTGCCCGACAGTTTCACCCCCGCTTCGGCGAGCAAATGCCGCAACGGCACGCCGGTATACATCACATTATGGATCATCCCGTGGGTGAATTGCACGCCGTTCAACTGCGGCCCGCGCCACTCCATACCGCTGTTGGCGGTGCATTCGAGAAAATAAACGTGGTTTTCGCGCGGCAACCGCCGCAAATCGTCCATGGTGAACACTAATTCGCGCTCGACCAAGCCGTTGATCATCAACCGATGTGCCGCTGGATCAATCTGTGCGGCACCGCTGTGGTGACGTTCAAAACACACGCCATTGGGGGTGATTATCCCGTCCAGTTTATGAATCGGAGTGAAATTGATCGACGCAAACGGATCCGCCGTAAGCCAATCCACCGGCGTGCGATGCACCCCCGCCTCGTGGGGCGATGGCATCCCGTAACCGCTGGCATCGACACCAACACCCAATTCGCGCGACCATGGTTGCACTTCGAGAATGGCGGCATCACCCGCCGCTTTTGCCGCGCCACCCGTGACCAATGTTCCGACCCCGCCCGCCACTGCACCACGCATAAATGCGCGTCGCGTCGTTTTTCCGGCTGGGTGGTCCTTGGTCATTTGTCTCGTGCCTTCTCAATGGTTTGAGGGGGTCGCGGGGCATACGGCCTGCTGGTCGGTGTTTAGGTGCCAACAACCTTTACGCTATTGTTTTCGCTCACTTTTACAGTGCCTTCTTTGCGGATGTAATCCTCGACCACATCCCAGATTTGCGGACCTTCGGTGCCTTCGTTGACACTTGCCCACCCCGCAACAATATAGGTTTTCGACGCGTCAATCAGTTCACCGGTTTTAAGCAATGTCATTTCTGTAATCCGCTCGCCTTGCGGCTTGGATACGTCGATTTTATAGCCCATGCCACCGATGCGCACCATATCACCGCCCTGTTGGTAATAGGGATCGGTATTAAACAGATTATCGGCCACATCTTCCAAAATGACCTGAATAAATTCGCCGGTCATCTCGCTGCGATAGGCCTTCCCATAGGTCATCGAGGTCACGTTGAAAATATCCTCGCGGGTGATATCGGCCCCGGGTAGAACACTTGGTCCCCAACGCACGCCCGGTGACATCGAAATGTCGGCCTCGCGCTCGGAAATCAGGGCGTCACAAATCAGATCATCCCAGGTGCCGTTGAAATTCCCGCGTCGATAGAGCAACCCGTCGGTCTGCCCGATCACTTCGCTCAGTTGATCCATATACGGCGCGCGTTGTGCGTCAATCACTGCCGTTACTTCGGCGTCCGGCTCAATCACATCCGAGAACACAGGGATCAACTTGTGACGGAACCCCATCATCCGGCCATCACGCACATCAAGATCAACGCGGGATACGAATTTCCCGTTGCTGCCCGAAGCGATGATAATCGTGTCGCCAACCACCACAGGCTCCGGCAATGCATCATGCGTGTGTCCCGACAGGATCACATCAAGACCCGTCACCCGACCGGCCATTTTCTTGTCGACGTCAAATCCGTTATGCGACAGGCAAACCACCAATTCGGCGCCTTTGCCGCGCACTTCATCAACCATCGCCTGCATGTTCTCGTCACGAATACCGAATGAATATTCGGGGAACATCCAGCGCGGATTGGCAATCGGCATATACGGAAACGCCTGCCCGATGACGGCAATTTTCACGCCGCCCCGTTCAAACATTTTGTAAGGCGCGAAATCTTCGGCGGGTTCATCCCACTCGGCGTCAAAAACATTCTGGCCCAATGCCACAAACGGCAGGTCCTGCACGATTTCACGCACCCGATCACCACCTAATGTAAATTCCCAGTGGAACGTCATCGCGTCGGGTTTTAACGTGTTCATCACGTTGACCATGTCCTGCCCTTCGGTGTGGTAACAGGTATAGGATCCGTGCCATGTATCGCCACCATCAAGCAACAACGCATCAGGGCGCGACGCGCGGATCGAATTGATCACCGTCGCCATGCGATCCAAACCGCCAACCCGGCCATAACCCTGTGCCAGCGCGCTAAAATCATCATAGGTCAGCGCATAGGCACTGGGTGATCCGTCGGCAATTCCATAGGCCTTGCGGAAATCCGCGCCGGTAATATGGGGCATCTGCCCTTTGGCGTCCCCGACCCCGAGATTAACCGAAGGTTCGCGGAAATGGATCGGCTTCAACTGCCCGTGAATATCGGTGACATGGATCAACGATACATTTCCGTAAGTATCAAAATCGAGCAATTGATCCTGCGTCAGCTTCTGTTGCGCCGCCAAGCGCCCCCAGTTGCCAAATCCGCTTGCGCCAACAAGGGCCGAGGCGGCCATAGAAACCTGAAGAAAATCGCGGCGAGAGATCATGGGGTATGCTCCGAAAATTGAGTTATAGTCATCAAGCCCTTTTTCGCGATGGAAAAAAAGGGGCGGCCAATTGGCCGGTATTTCTATGTCTTGTCTTACAGACAGAAAGGTATCGGGGGCAGGATTTCTCCCGCCCCCGAACAATCTTGGGTCTTAGTTGCGAACCGAAGGTCCTTCAACCGAGAGACCGTTACCACGGCTGGCAACATAAAGTTCAAGCGCGTTGAACGCGGCGCTGCCTGGCTTATATGTTTCGGCGCGTGTATCACGCACACAGCCTTTGAAACGCCCATGTGCAGTGGTCAACTTGGCATTTTTCAAACGATAGACCGGAAATCCGTTGGTTTGCCCCTGCGACAGGAAATCAGACCGGATATGCAAGCCATAGCTGTCTTCGTGACAGTTTGCGCAAGACAATTCCAACTGACCTGTGCGGGTGTAATACATTTCCTTACCCTGCTCCCACATGGCCTGAACCGGACCATCAATGGCAACATTCATCGGCATGCCGCGCGATTGCACGGAAATAAGCGCTTCCATACGCGCCATTTTACCTTTGGTGATTTTCAGAGGCTCGGCACCCATTCTTTCGGTGCGGCAAGAATTGATTTGCATCGCAAGCGTGCGCACTTCTTCGGCCTCGTCGTTCCATTTTGGATAAACCGCCCGCACACCGGCCATGCTGTCTTCAACATTGTCATGGCATGTCGCACAGGATTTACCTTCGGTGCCCTCAACGGTGCCCCAATCATCCTGCGCGATATCGACAAATAACATGCCCGGATTGTCAAAGTCATCCATTTGCAATTCTTGGGTCTCGGCGGCACGGTAAACCCAGCCCGATACGATCTCGTCAAGATTATCCGCAAGGTGTGCTGGTGGCGTGGTCTTGGTCACGATTTCCAGTTCCCCGTTGATGGTCAAAACTCCGTCGACATCGGCAAGGGCCGCGCCCCCGAATACAACACCGCCTGCAAGGGCCAGCGCTACGAGGGTATTTGTGCTTGTTAGCTTGTTCATTATTATTATCCTCCCTGTTTGACTGGCGCTTTAGGCGATTTTGATGGATTTTGATGTGTCGTAAACCGATCCATCATCATCATACCACGTGAATTTGAAATCACCGGCTTCTGGCACCGTGGCTTCGAATTCAAAATACGGGTTTGTCGAAATCGCCGGCTCCATGGCCACATCCAGCACCATCGCGCCGTTAAATTCACAGGTGAAACGATGGATGATCGAACGCGGGATCACATTGCCTTGCTTGTCTTTACGACGGCCTGATTCCATTTTGTGGCTAATCAGGGTTTTCAAGGTCACGGCGCTACCAGCGGCCGCGGTTTTAGGGACTTTGACGCGGGGTTTTACACCAGATGCCATTTTTTATTCTCCTTTACAGGACTACGGGTCGGCACAGGTTTTCCCCTGTCCGTCGTGGTCCGGATTGCTTTAGCCGCCGCAGCCGCCGATTGTAACTTTGACTTGCTTGCTGGCTTTGGTGAAGCTGCCGTCAGCCATTTTGGCGATTGCAACAACATCCTGCGTTCCCGCAAGACGGATGCGCGTGCTGGCGGCCGTGCTGGCCGAAAGCGCACCAAAGTTGAACGTCACAACGTTTGGATCAGGGTTGCCTGTTGCCAAAATCATGATCGCAACCGCACCGGGCGCTGCAACCGATACCGGCACAGTGTTGCCGTTTTCGGCGATTTCCGGTGCGGTCAAATCAACGCCGCCCTCAGCAACATCTGCGCCGCCGGTGAACGCCAAAGTGGCGGCTTCTGTTGTCGCATATGCGCTGATCGGCAAGACGGCCAATGCCGCCGCTCCCAGGCCAAGCGCAAGTGTGTCACGTCTTGTGAATTCCATATTTGTCTCCATATCTGTCACGCGTCTGATCACTTGAGTGTCAGCAGAAACGCGACCACATCTTCGATTTGCTGGGCGCTAAGCAGCGGATCAAGCGGCCCCTCGGGCGCTTTTCCGGTGTAGCGATTGCCGGGGCGAATAAATCCGTCGACCTTGTAATAGGCCGGCATCATGGTGCCCGGGAATGTGTTTTTCGAGTTGGTCAAGATACCGCGAATTTCCGCAGCATTGCGGTTGTCGCCAGTGCTATCCAGGTTTGGACCGATTTCACCGTGAAACGGGAATTCCGCCAATGCGGTCACTTCATGGCATGAAATGCAGTTACCCAATGATTTGGTCCGCATAATCTTGGCACCATTTACCGCATCGCCGGCCACGCCGGTCAACGATATTGCAACAGCCCCGTCTTCGTCAAACGCGACCGCGCCCGGCGCTACCGGATTGGCCATCGCCGCTCCGCTAAAAACGCCGACAGCGCACACAGCCGCAACCAGTGTGAGTGGTGTATTTTTCATATTTCCTCCCTTGGCTACCTTATTTTTGCTGATAGCTCATCTTATGTTAAATCACAGACTGCCCGTTTGGCAAACAATAAATTCAAATACATGAATTTACTTATCTGTTGTATTTCCGATTATTTTACTCGGCAAATACGTCCGTTAGAGAATCTCTGAACAAAGCCCTGATTTCCGTGCTATAATTCTGGCAGCACTTACGGGAGAATTGGCATTGAAACAGCAGAGTTTTTCGTCACTTGAGCAGGCCTACAAGAAGAAGCGGACCAAGCGCGAGTTTTTTCTTGGCG
>JAUZRV010000063.1 GCA_030950105.1 Rhodobacterales bacterium
GCGGCATCAGCCGCCCGAACACCCCCAGATATCAACCTTCAACGCACACTCTAAACTCAGTTCAAAACGCCGCCGTCAACCCGGCCGATCCAGTGCGCCGGAAGGAAATACCCGGAGGCTGATGAATAATTCGGGCTAGCATATTCCATGTATGGGTGTGTCGCGGTTTGTAATAATCCCAAATTCGAACTTGGCCTTCACTCTCCATTTAGTAAATCCCCTTCACACCAAAGTTTATTCAATCCCGAAAGCGCCAGTAAATACAGTCAATAGGGTTCATAGGCTAACGTCAAAAACAAACACCCCAAAACAAAAAAGGGCGGACCCATCACAGGCCCACCCTCTCAATTTCAAATCGCTAGTGGCTTATTCGCCAGCAGCGTTTTCAACATTCAATGTCACGCCCGGGCCCATTGTCGAAGAAATAACGATCTTCTTCATATAGGCACCTTTGGAACCCGACGGCTTGGCTTTGGACACCGCGTTCACGAACGAACGGATGTTTTCAACCAATTGATCGGCGGTAAACGATGCTTTGCCAACACCGGCGTGGATCACGCCAGCTTTTTCAACTTTGAACTGAACTTCACCGCCTTTTGCCGCTTTCACAGCGTCGGCCACATCCATAGTCACCGTACCAACCCGCGGGTTTGGCATCAAATTGCGCGGTCCAAGGATTTTCCCCAAACGGCCAACAATCGGCATCATATCCGGTGTCGCAATGCAACGGTCAAAGTCGATCTTGCCGCCCTGAATGGCTTCCATAAGATCTTCGGCGCCAACAACATCGGCACCCGCCGCTGTCGCTTCTTCGGCTTTTGCGTCGCGCGCGAACACAGCCACACGAACGGATTTACCGGTCCCATTTGGCAGGCCGACAACACCGCGCACCATTTGGTCGGCGTGGCGGGGATCAACACCCAGATTCATCGCGATTTCAACGGTCTCGTCAAATTTCGCGTTTGCAGACCCTTTGACCAATGCAACCGCATCTTCAACAGACAGGTTGGACTTGCCAGCAAATGCCGCGCGTGCGGCGGTTGTGCGTTTTCCAAGTTTAGCCATTACTTCACCTCGATTCCCATAGACCGTGCCGACCCCATGATGATTTTCATCGCGGCTTCGATATCGTTTGCGTTCAGGTCTTTCATTTTCGCTTCTGCGATTTCCTTGACCTGTTTCACAGTCACAGTGCCCACGGTTTCGCGGCCCGGCAATTTTGCACCGGATTTAAGACCGGCAGCTTTGCGCAGAAAATACGACGCCGGGGACGTCTTGATGTCCATGGTGAACGATTTGTCTTGGTAATAGGTGATCACGGTCGGGCAAGGCGAACCTGGCTCACGATCGGCTGTGCGGGCGTTAAACGCCTTACAGAATTCCATGATGTTAATGCCGCGCTGACCCAGCGCAGGACCAACAGGTGGGGATGGGTTTGCTTGACCTGCAGGAACCTGCAGTTTCATTGAACCGGCTAATTTTTTGGCCATGTGGCCTCTCCTTCATTCCAACAACCCTGTAACGCGTTACAGGATTTCCAAGTTGTGTGGTCCAGCGTGCCCATCGCGATGCGCACCACCTCCCACAATCATCATTCAGGTTTGTTTCGTAACCTGAGTGAATTCCAGTTCGACCGGCGTTTCGCGGCCAAAAATTGATACTGTCACCTTGAGGCGCTCGTTCTCGTCATCGACGCCTTCAACCGTGCCGTCGAAATCTTCAAACGGCCCTTCGTTGACTTTGACTTTCTCGCCAATCTCGAAGTGGATCAAGGTGCGCGGCGAATCTTCGTTTTCCTGCACGCGGTTGAGGATCACATTGACCTCGGCATCGCGCATCGGCATCGGGCGGCCTTGCGGGCCCAGAAATCCGGTAACCCGATTGATCGAATTGACCAAATGATAACTCGCGTCCGACATTTCCATGCGGATCAAAACATAACCGGGCATGAACCGGCGTTCGGATGTCACTTTCTTGCCGCGGCGCACTTCGATCACTTCTTCGGTCGGCACCAACACTTCGTCAATGTCGCCCTCAAGCCCAAGTTCAAGAGCGGTCGTGCGGATTTGCTCGGCAATCTTCTTTTCATAGTTTGAAAGAACACTGACTGTATACCAACGTTGCGCCATTCTGCCCTGATCCTTCGTCCTGTGCGCCCCGTGCCATGCAGGGGGCAATAAATTATTCTACCGATGCTTCTGAAACAGAGAATCGGCGCGCAACTCGAATCAGCGCACGCCATTTCAGAAAGGTTGCGCGTCAACTACCGCCGTTCCCCTGCAATATCAAGAGGCCGCGCCGATATTTCACGCAGATTTGCCGTCTCGACCTACACCAGCTCAGGTTTAACCGAACATGCCCAAAAGAGAGGTAAGACCGCTACGGATAATGATATCCACAATCGCGAAAAACACCGCTGTGAGCGCCGCCATGATGAAAACCATAACCGTGGTCAACATGACCTCGCGCCGCGACGGCCACACGAGCTTGGAAACTTCGGCGCGAACCTGTTGAATAAACTGAAGTGGATTGGTGCGTGCCATGTTTCATATCTCTTGCTAAAGCGTTTTTGGTCACATACGCGCGCTGCCCACCGATTTCAAGCCGCCATTTTCTGACCGCGCACCAGGGTGATTCAGAGAAAGTGGGATTATCGTTCTGCCGCGATGATCTCGACTGCCTTTGCGCGGTTATCCTGTACGA
>JAUZRV010000064.1 GCA_030950105.1 Rhodobacterales bacterium
CGCAATAAAGCGCATTCATGGTGAAATCGCGACGGCGGGCATCCTCTACAATACTATCGGAAAACGCGACCACCGCACGACGGCCATCGGTTTCGATATCACGGCGAAATGTGGTGATCTCATGCGGGATATGGGATGCGATCACCGTCACCGTGCCATGTTCAATCCCCGTCGGAACAACCTTGAAACCCGCCGCCATCATCAATTCCATGACGGTTTCCGGCCGCGCATCTGTGGCCAGATCAATATCGTTCACCGGCGCACCAAGAAGCGCATTGCGCACACATCCACCAACAAAATAGACCTGAAATCCCGCATTGTTCAAAACCGCACAAACCCGTTGCGTGGCCTTGTTTGACACCCAATCCGCGATCAATACCGCCATCAAACCATCCTCTTGGCAAGGCCGAACAACATCCGCGCCGTCGCACCCCAGATATAATACGGCCCATAGGGCACCGTATGATAATACCGTTTTTGCCCCCGCCAATGTCGCGCCTGCACAACATAATTTTCCGAATTGGCCAGGTGCGCAAACGGCACTTCGAACACTTCGGCGACTTCTCCGACCTCAACACGCGGCACAAACGTGGCCTTGACCCGCCCGAGCACCGGCGTCACCCGAAAACCGGTCACGGTTTCATGGATCGGCAGCGCGCCAAACACCTCGACATTCTGCGGCAGAAGCCCGATTTCTTCGTCGGCCTCGCGCAATGCCGTTGCGGCAATATCTGCATCGCCTTTGTCTTGCTTGCCACCGGGAAACGCGATTTGCCCCGGATGATGCTTGAGCGCCGAAGATCGCATTGTCAGGATCACATGCCACTGCCCGCCACGTTCAATAAACGGCACCAAAACACCGGCGGCCCGCAATTTGCGCGCCTTTGGCAATACCACCTCCGGGTTAAGATCAAAATCGGACGACGGTGCCGCATCCCCGTCTAGGGCGGCCCGAATCGAAGCGATAACATCACGCGTCATCTTCGGACTTGGCTTCAAAACCGACCGTTGCCGGGTCAAGCTCGTAATGCGCCCCGCAAAATTGGCAATCTGCGGTCACAAGACCATCGTCTTGGGTCATTGTTTTGATATCCTTCGCCGAATAAATCGACAGACTATTACGCACCCGCGCCTCGGAACAGGTGCAGCCGAAGCGCAATGCTTGCGTATCAAACACCCGTGGGGATTCCTCGTGAAATAACCGCAGCAACAGGTCCGACGGGGCCACCGAAGGGCCGATTAATTCGAGATCTTCCACCGTATCCAACAGGATATTCACCCGATTCCACGCGTCGGCCTTGTCGTCATCCGACACCGGTTTCGCGACCTCGCCATCTTCCGGCGTTTCCATCAAAGGCGACGCCTTCGGCATATGCTGCAACATCACCCCGCCGGCGCGCCAGTGTTCTCCGGTTCCCGCCTCGGTTGATTTTCCGAAACTCAAGGAAAACCGCGTCGGGATCTGCTCGGATTGGGCAAAATATTCCTGCGCGCTGGCCGCAATCGAACCACCTGCCAACGCGGTTATGCCCTGATAAGGTTTCATATCATCGCCTTGATCTATCAGCACCGCAAAATACCCTGCGCCCAATTGTTCAAACGGTGCAGCATCGGTCAAACGGTCCGCATCATAGCTCGCATAGGCGCGAATCCGTGCCGGTTTACCATCTTCGGTCGGGCCATAATAATCGGTGGCAATCATGCGCACCGCGCCTTTGGTCTGCACTTGCAACGACAATTTCCACCGCAATTTGATGGTTTGCCCGATCAATGCCGTTAGCACCGCCATTTCTGCCACCAATGCCTCAACAACCGCGGGATAATCATGCTGCTGCAAAATTCCGTCCAGCACCCCGTCCAAACGGGCCACCCGCCCCCGAACATCCGCCGAGTCGAGTTGAAACGGCAAAACAGTATCGTCCCAGATTATTTTTTGTGCGCTTGTCATGTTCTTTCCTTATCGCCTTCAAATAGCATACCGTAGCTATATAGTGTGGGCAAGGCACACAATAAGAGGCAGCATGAAATGATACGACGATTTGGAAAATCCCCCAAGGCCGGCCAGACCTACAAAACCCGCGCCGGTGCCTATGCGATCCTGCCGCGTGACGGTAATCTGTTACTTACGTTTCAGGCCGCTGAATTTGACGAATTTCAATTGCCCGGTGGTGGCATTGATGCCGGAGAATCGCCCATTGCCGCGTTGCACCGCGAGGTATTTGAAGAAACCGGTTGGAAAATTGCCGCCCCGCGCCGGTTGGGCGCGTTTCGCCGCTTCACCTATATGCCGGAATATGACCTATGGGCCGAAAAAGTATGCACGATCTACGTCGCGATGCCGGTGCAAAAACATGGAAACCCACTTGAACCCGATCATACAGCGGTCTGGATGGATCCCGAAATGGCCGTAAAACACCTGTGCAATGACGGTGATCGCCACTTTGTTGATCGCCTGCTGTTCTGATCCACCTACCCGTGAAATTCCAGCAGGATTGCCGACACATCATCCGGGAAATCGGCCCCATCGGTGAAATCGTTGAGTTTCCAAACCAGCGCTTCAAGAAAGGCAGTGCCGCGCACATCCGCAAGATCGTGCATAAAGCGTTCAAGCCCTTCTTCCTCAAGCATATTCCCGTTCGGATCAGGACATTCCGTCACCCCGTCTGACAGAATGACCAAGCGATCACCGGGGTTAAGCTGCGCCTCGAATTGTTGAAATTCCGCGCCCTCGATCAATCCCACCGGCAATCCGCCAAGCCCGGATTGTTCGATCTCGCCATTGGCGCGCTGAATCAGGGGGTGGGGATGCCCCGCTTGCGACATTACCACACGGCCGGTTTCAAGGTTCACATCGGCCAGAAGCAGGGTGAAATAATGCTCGGTTTCCATCTCGTCCAACACAAGCTTGTTGAGATTTTCAATCACCATATGCGGGTCGCGCGGCACATAATTGCCGTTGCCGTCGTGTTTTAGCGCCACATTTTGATCCGGTGCGGCAGACGACAAATACCCCGCCAAACGCGCGGTCATCAATGCCGACGAAATCCCGTGCCCCGATACATCTATCCCGAAAAGGCCAATACGATTTTCCGAAACCGGATAAAACCCGACCAAATCACCGCCCACATGCCCGCTTGATCGCAACAAAAGAGAAATCGCCGCCGGTCCAAAGTCGCGATGCCGTTCACGCACCAACGATTGTTGCAATTTCTTGGCCTCAAGAAGGTCATTATCAAGAAGATCATAAAGCGCCTGCAATGTGTCCAGCGTCGTTTTTACCAAACGGTTCTTTTCGTTTAATTCGCGCTCCATCCGCAAAATACGTTCGCCGGCCGTGATTCGGGCGCGCAATTCATTGGCATTTACCGGCTTGGTCAGGAAATCATCGGCCCCGTTATCAAGCCCCTGCGCGACCTCGCCCTTTTCGCTTTTCGACGTAAGCAGGATAAAATAGCCGTAACTTTCGCGCTCCATAGCCCGAAATTCTTGACAAAACTCAAGCCCGTCCATGCCCGGCATCATCCAGTCACTCAACACCAGATCAGGCGGTGTTTCGCGGCAAATCGCGAGGGCATCGGCGCCTGATTCCGCCTCAAACACCTCAAACCCCCAGCGTTTAAGCGACGCCATCACAATTTTCCGTTGCAGGCGACTATCATCCACCACCAGCACACGTTTTATAGCCCCTGTATCAGGCGTCGTTTCGGGAATTATATCCCCTTTGGTCTGATCTACCGCCTGCACCTGAATTTCCTTTGCCAACACGCATCAACGCCACATACTACCGGCTTACAGGACAGCCTCTTAACAGGTTGTGAAACCTAAAATTATCCGCGAATCCGCCGTATAATGTGCTGATTTTATTAACTCCTATCCTGTATTTCGGGACAAACATGAGGAGTGCGCTATGATAGACTGGAACAAAGTGGCGGAATTGCGAGATGAAATCGGCGCAGAGGATTTTCGCGAAGTTGTCGAAATTTTTCTGGAAGAAGTGGATGAAGCGATTGGAATCATGCGCGCCGGACCGGACATTTCAAAAATGGAGTGTGGTTTGCACTTTCTCAAAGGTAGCGCGCTTAACCTCGGGTTTAGCGACTTTTCGAAACTGTGTCAGGCCGGCGAAACCGCGGCGGCAGCAGGCAAACAAGACACCGTTGATCTTGCCGAAATACTGGCCAGCTATGACGCATCTAAACTGACATTTCTGGCCGGATTAGAGGCCAAAATGGCGCATTAAATTAAAAACTCTGCCAAAATGTCATCGTCGGTAATATCGCGGTAACTAAATCCGGCACCGTCCAGACGCGCAAACAGAATATCAAAATTGCGCGCATCGCCGGTTTCAATTCCAATTAAAACCGAGCCAAAATTACGTGCCGATTTTTTGAGATATTCAAACCGCGCAATATCGTCGTCCGGCCCAAGCATGGCGAGAAATTCCTTGAGTGCACCCGGCCGTTGCGGCATCCGCAAAACAAAATACTTCTTCACTCCCGAAAACCGCTGCGCCCGCTCCTTGACCTCGGGCAGCCGTTCAAAATCGAAATTGCCACCCGACGTCACGCAAACCACGGTTTTTCCGGCGATCTGATCGGCCACATCCACCAAAGCATCCACCGCCAACGCCCCTGCGGGTTCCAAAACGATGCCCTCGACATTGAGCATCTCCAATATCGTGGTGCAAATCCGGTCTTCCGGCGCGGCGATCACCTGATCCGGCGAAAACCGTTGCAAAATCTCGAACGGGCGCGCGCCGATACAGGCCACCGCCGCCCCATCAACAAAACTATCGACCTTGTTCAAAACCACCGGCTGCCCCGCCTCCAACGCCGCCTTAAGGCTGCTGCCGCCCTTGGGTTCAACAAAGGTGAAATCAACCGCATCGCCAAAATACTGCGCAATTCCCGCAGACAAGCCACCCCCGCCCACCGGTAGCAATATCCGATCGGGCACTTGCCCCAATTGGTCCTCGATTTCCGCCCCGACCGAGGCCTGCCCTTCGATCACATCGGGATCATCAAACGGCGACAGAAAATGCGCGCCGACAGCGGCACAATATTCTTGCGCCGAGGCCAGAGTATCGTCGAAATAATCCCCCGTCAGACGGATTTCGATCCACTCTCCGCCAAAAATCCGGGTCTTGTTGATCTTTTGATGTGGCGTCGTCACAGGCATAAAGATAACGCCTTTGACCCCGAAATGCTTGCACATATAGGCCACGCCTTGTGCGTGATTTCCCGCGCTTGCGCACACAAATGTCTGTGCCACACGCGGCAGGCCCAGCGCCTTTCGCATCGCGTTAAACGCACCACGCAATTTATACGACCGCACCGGCCCAAGGTCTTCGCGCTTGAGCCAGATATCGGCCTTGAACCGCTCGGACAGATGCGCATTACGTTGCAAAGGTGTCACCGGAAAAACCGACCGCATCACGTCCTGTGCGGCGCGTGCTTTGGTTTGAAAATCAGTCAACTTCGCGCCCCTCGATAAAATGGCCATAAAACGTGGTAAGAACGCTCACCCCGATCAACATCATGAACCAGCCAACAACCAGAGAATAAACAATGTTGATGATCGACGTCGGGTCACTGTTTAACATGCTTGGAATTTGCATAATCAGTGTCGCAGCAAGAGTCACAATCGCCAATGAAACGATGGTGCCGGTCTGGTCTTTGGTTGCTTCCCACGCGGCCCCTAATTTGATCGGCCTATCCAATGCGGCAGCGGGCAGGATCAGGCAAAGCCGGTAAAAAATGGACATCACCAGCAACATAACCAAAAACGGTATCATCCACGCCATCGCAGGCCCCCCGACAAACCCCATCAACATCCCCAACGGAACACCAATGACCAATGCGGCAATCATCGCGACCAGCATAATCAAAATACTGCGCCCGAAATATCCCAACATCCGCCCGCCTTGCCACTTTGGCAGCCACCCATCCGGTTGCTCGCCGACCAATACAAACCGGTGCCACGCAACCGCGATCCACAGACCGGTAATCATTGTTGTAATTGCAGAAATCAGTGCCGCCCCGACGTAAGAACCATCCATCATTGCCATACTCGCGGGATTTCCCATTTGTATGGCCTGACTGACCTCGCCAAAGCGGATCAAAAACCATGCTTGAACACCCGCAGACACCAGATAAAGCACCGCAGACACCCGAAACGCCGCCTCCAGATTGCCCAACACCAACCGCACAGAGTGCATAAAAATTCGCCAACCCAACATGTTTTTCCACCCTTAATTGCGAGACTTCCAACCT
Organism: Rhodobacterales bacterium; assembly: GCA_030950105.1. GTDB lineage: Bacteria > Pseudomonadota > Alphaproteobacteria > Rhodobacterales > Rhodobacteraceae > JAUZRV01. The sequence continues at coordinate 6,273 of JAUZRV010000064.1, forward strand.
CAGTAGGTGCAGGCGCGGTCCGCGTCAACAAAGCCATATCTTGCCCCTGCCTTCAAAACCCGATAACGGCAGAAGCAACACTATATTTCACACCATACCAAAGGGTAAATCGCGATGTCCGCCTCAAATTCTGCCGCCCCCAAAAAAGTCGTTCTTGCCTATTCCGGTGGTCTTGATACGTCGATCATTCTGAAATGGCTTGAAAATGAATATGGCTGCGAAGTGGTCACATTCACCGCCGATCTCGGCCAAGGTGAAGAACTTGAACCGGCGCGCGCCAAGGCCGAATTGCTTGGTGTGAAACCCGAAAACATCCGGATTGAAGACGTGCGCGAAGAATTCGTGCGCGATTTTGTATTTCCGATGTTCCGCGCCAATGCCCTTTATGAAGGGCTGTATCTGCTTGGCACGTCCATTGCGCGCCCGTTGATTTCCAAACGCCTGATCGAAATTGCCGCCGAAACCGGTGCCGATGCCGTCGCGCACGGGGCCACTGGCAAAGGCAACGACCAAGTGCGCTTTGAACTCGCCGCCTATGCCCTTGATCCCGACATCAAGGTGATCGCCCCGTGGCGTGAATGGGATCTGTCGAGCCGGACCAAACTTCTTGATTATGCCGAGAAAAATCAGATCCCGATTGCCAAAGACAAACGTGGCGAAGCGCCGTTTTCGGTCGATGCCAACCTGTTGCACACCTCGTCCGAGGGCAAGGTTCTTGAAGATCCGGCGATTGATGCGCCCGAATATGTTTACCAACGCACCGTGTCGCCAGAAGACGCGCCCAATACGCCCGAATTTGTCGAAATCGGATTTGAATCCGGCGACGCCACATCAATCAACGGCGAAGATATGTCGCCCGCGACCATCCTGACCAAATTGAACGAACTGGGCGGCAAACACGGCATTGGCCGTCTTGACCTCGTCGAAGGGCGCTTTGTCGGTATGAAATCGCGCGGGATTTACGAAACCCCCGGCGGCACAATTCTGATCGAGGCGCATCGTGGCATCGAATCCATTACCCTTGATCGCGGTGCCGCCCACCTCAAGGACGAGTTGATGCCAAAATACGCCGAACTGATTTACAACGGTTTCTGGTATTCCCCCGAACGCGAGATGCTACAGGCGGCCATCGACAAATCCCAGGAACATGTCACCGGCACAGTGCGCCTGAAACTCTACAAAGGTCTGGCGCGCACTGTTGGCCGCTGGTCCGATCATTCGCTCTATAGCGAAGAACATGTGACATTCGAGGATGACGCCGGTGCCTACGATCAAAAAGACGCTGCCGGGTTTATCAAACTCAACGCCCTGCGTTTGCGGCTGATTGCTATGCGCAACAATCGTCTCAAGGGGTAGATGTCGTAAAATCTGTGCTCTTTCTTACACTTATGGTTCGAAAAACAACTGTCCTGTAATGTTACAATTGCTGGATTGCGACCTAGCCCGAATTATTCATGAAGTGGTCTTGTCACGGTTACGTTCCGGTCTCTTTCGAGCAATGTTTGCTATGAAGGAGATAAGAAATGGCAACGAGTTACACCGAAGAGTTTCGCCGTGATGCGGTTCGCATCGCAACAACCAGTGGCCTGACCAGGCCGCA
>JAUZRV010000065.1 GCA_030950105.1 Rhodobacterales bacterium
TTCGCCAAGCAAGTCGTCAGCGTTTTGCACACCGTCAAGAAGTTGGTCTAATAAGTCCTTGGAAATTGTCATCGTTGTCATGCTCCTTTGTTGCAGAAGCATGGACCAAATTACTCATACACAGAAGATCGGACACTCTCAATTTGACAGAAAACTCGCAACAAACGCGCCCAGTTACGATCTGGCTACATGATTTCATCCTTTGAACTTGGGTCTCCTATTGTATCCAATTTCAGGGTTATTGGCTCCCAACTCAACAATGAGCACTATTTCGGCTTGAGACACGACTTTAACATCAACGTGTTCAAACAAAATTTCGCGACGTATTGCAAAATCTTTCAACTCATTTTTCGAAAAATCGTTCTCCACAAGTTTCGTGTTCCAACTCCCGAAATATGCAATGCTGTGGCCATCGGTTCCCACATCTTTACCAACATAGATTTTCCCGTTCGGAAATGTAATTTTATACACAACATGCGCGAATTTCTTAGTCACCGTTCCCGCTCCTATATTGAATGCAAAACGCTCTGATTATAGCTTTACGCCAGCGTCTTCTATTGCAACAGAATGCGGTCCACAAGTTTACGTCGAAAGACTGATGCAACACACTCCCCCCTCGCCTTCCCCCTTCCATTCCTCTAAACCCTCCCCCATGTCACATATAGAATCCCTGTTCGTCACCCGCTTGTACCGCGCCGCTCTCTCTGACTTCGGCGTTCCCATTGATCCGCAAGAGCTTGAAAACTCCTGCTATGTCATCGCCGAAGACGACGAGGCCGGCCAAATCTGGTGCGAGGAAAACGCCTATCCCGGCTACACCAGCTATGCCTCGCTCGACGATCTGCCATGGCGCTTCCCCGTCTTCAAAGACATCGTGGATGCCCTCGACAAACACGTCGCCGCCTTTGTCAAAGACCTCGAATTCGATCTCGACGGCCGCGACCTCGTGCTCGAAGATCTGTGGATCAACATCCTGCCCGAAGGCGGCACCCACTCATCCCACATCCACCCCCATAGCGTGATCAGCGGCACCACCTATGTTGCGATGCCCGATGGCGCGTCTGCCCTCAAACTCGAAGACCCTCGATCTGCCCGCATGATGGCCGCGCCGATCCGCAAAAAGGATGCCCGCCAAGAATTGCGCCGCTTTATCTATGTCGCGCCGAAAGTGGGCGATGTCTTGTTGTGGGAAAGCTGGCTCCGTCACGAGGTGCCGTTGAATATGTCCGAAGAAGACCGGATTTCGGTGAGCTTTAATTATAAATGGGCGTAAACGCCTTCCGAAAACTCTACCACTTCAATAGAAAAGCCCCTGCCGATTTCTCGACAGGGGCTTTTTCTATTTACTAGACTGGGCGTGGCCCGCAGGTTTTCCAAGGAAAACCCGCTATACCACTTTGGTCAGAAAACGCATGGCGTTTTCGACCTTGGGCCCGCAGGTTTTTTACGAAAACCCGCTACACCACTTGCGTCATGTGGGCCCGAAGGCCCACGAGGACGTTACCAATCATCCCGTTGAACGATGCGGCATTTCACCGGCAATTTCATCGCGGCAAGACGCAGGGCCTCACGTGCGGTGACTTCGTCAACACCGTCGATTTCAAACATCACACGGCCAGGTTTCACTTTGGCTGCCCAATAATCAACAGACCCTTTACCTTTACCCATACGGACTTCGGTAGGTTTGCTTGTCACTGGCAGGTCAGGAAAAATCCGGATCCAGACACGGCCTTGGCGTTTCATGTGACGGGTCATCGCACGACGCGCCGCCTCAATCTGACGCGCGGTAACGCGTTCTGGTTGGGTGGATTTAAGTCCAAATGACCCAAAAGTCAGTGTAGAACCGCCCTTGGCCTGGCCGTGGATACGACCTTTGAACTGCTTGCGGAATTTTGTGCGCTTTGGCTGAAGCATTTTTTACTCCTCCCTAGCGACGACCGCCGGCACCGCGAGGTGTTGGGCCATCTTGAAGTTCCTGAATACGACGATCGTGAGCTTGTGGATCATGCTCCATAATCTCGCCTTTGAAGATCCACACCTTGATGCCGATGATGCCATAGGCAGTCAGGGCTTCGTAATGTGCATAATCAATATCGGCGCGCAATGTGTGCAATGGAACGCGACCTTCGCGATACCATTCTGTCCGCGCGATTTCGGCACCACCAAGACGTCCGGCAACATTCACACGGATGCCAAGGGCCCCCATGCGCATTGCGTTCTGAACGGCGCGCTTCATGGCACGACGGAACGATACCCGACGCTCGAGTTGCTGTGCGATATTCTCGCCAACAAGACGCGCATCCATTTCGGGCTTGCGAACTTCAACGATATTGAGGTGCAATTCGCTATCGGTAATCTTGGCAAGTTTCTTGCGCAAGGTTTCGATATCTGCACCTTTTTTACCGATGATAACACCCGGACGTGCGGCGTGAATTGTAACGCGGCACTTTTTGTGCGGACGTTCAATAATCACCCGTGCAATGCCGGATTGTGCGCATTCTTTGCCAATGAATTTGCGGATCGCGACATCTTCCAGAAGAAGATCGCCGAAATCGCGACTATTGGCATACCAGCGGCTGTCCCAAGTGCGGTTGATCTGCAACCGCATGCCGATTGGATTGACTTTCTGACCCATTAGGATTGCTCCTCAACTTGGCGCACCAGAATGGTAAGTTCTGCGAACGGCTTCAGGATTTTGCCAAAACGGCCACGGGCACGTGGACGACCACGTTTCAGTGTCATATTTTTACCAACATAGGCTTCTGCAACAATCAATTCATCAACGTCGAGGTTGTGATTGTTTTCAGCGTTGGCAATCGCGGACTGAAGACATTTTTTCACATCGTCAGCGATACGCTTTTTCGAAAATGTCAGGTCCGTCAGGGCCTTGTCGACTTTTTTTCCACGGATCATTTGGGCAACCAAGTTCAACTTTTGCGGGCTTGTACGCAGCATGCGCAGTTTTGCGCGGGCTTCGTTGTCGGCCACGCGGCGGGGATTTTTATCCTTGCTCATGGCTTATTTCCGCTTCGCTTTTTTGTCGGCGGCATGGCCATGATAGGTGCGGGTTGGCGAATACTCACCAAACTTCTGACCAATCATGTCTTCGCTAACGTTTACAGTGATATGTTTACGACCGTTATAGACACCGAATGTCAGACCCACGAATTGGGGCAGAATGGTGGAACGACGCGACCATATTTTAATGACTTCTTTACGACCCGATTCGCGTGCTGCTTCGGCTTTCTTAAGCACATAAGCATCCACGAATGGACCTTTCCAGACTGAACGAGACATATATTAACGCCCCTTCTTCTTGGCGTGACGCGAGCGAATGATAAGCTTGCTTGACGCTTTTTTCTTGTTACGAGTGCGCGCACCTTTGGTTGGTTTGCCCCAAGGGCTTACCGGGTGACGACCACCGGATGTCCGACCTTCACCACCACCATGGGGGTGATCGACCGGGTTCATAACCACACCACGAACCGATGGGCGAATGCCTTTGTGGCGCATACGGCCGGCTTTACCAAAGTTCTGGTTGGAATTGTCAGGGTTCGAAACCGCACCAATTGTGGCCATACATTCCTGACGCACCATACGAAGTTCACCCGAAGACAGGCGAATTTGCGCATAATTGCCATCACGCCCCACGAACTGGGCATATGTACCGGCAGCACGGGCGATTTGACCGCCTTTACCTGGCTTCATCTCGATGTTGTGGATGATTGTCCCGATCGGCATGCCGGAAAACGGCATTGCGTTCCCTGGCTTGACGTCGGTTTTGGCCGAGGCAATAACCTTGTCACCAATCGCGAGACGCTGTGGTGCAAGGATATATGTCTGTTCGCCATCATCATATTTGATCAATGCGATAAACGCGGTCCGGTTGGGATCGTATTCGATCCGCTCTACGGTGGCCGCGACATCCATTTTGTTACGCTTGAAATCGACGATACGATAAAGACGCTTTGCGCCCCCGCCTTTGCGACGCATCGTGATCCGTCCGGTGTTGTTCCGTCCGCCATGTTTGGTCAAACCCTCAGTGAGGGCTTTGACCGGGCGGCCTTTCCAAAGTTCCGAACGGTCGATCAGAACCAACCCACGTTGGCCTGGCGTCGTCGGTTTATACGACTTAAGTGCCATGCTTTCTGTCTTCCGTTTTATGCGGGGATATGCCCCGCTGTGTATAGCCCCCTCGCCTGAATTGCGTCAAGGTGACCGTGATCTAGGCCCCCGAAGGTGCCCATCTAATAAATGTGCAAAGCCCCAGAACGAATCTGGGGCTATACAACTCGTGCGATGTAACAGGGATGAATGGCGGCGTCTATAGAGTATATCACCGCACAGGGTGATTCAGAGAAAGTGGGATTATCGTTCTGCCGCGATGATCTCGACTGCCTTTGCGCGGTTATCCTGTACGAGTTCAATCGCCCTGGTTGGTGATTTTGCGATGCGTTTGAGCAGGGTGATAGCGGCGCTG
>JAUZRV010000066.1 GCA_030950105.1 Rhodobacterales bacterium
ACTTGCATAGCGACCAAAATCTCGGTCATATTTGCGGCGGGTGATTTCAATCCAAGCCATCGTGATCTCCTTCGAATCTTGTCAATCCGATTGAAACACAGCTTATTGAAATCACTCAATTAGTTTCCGATCAGCCTCTTACAGTTGCGACCTCGGAAACCTGGAAAGATAAAAACACTGGAGAGCGCCGCGAGCGCACCGAATGGCACCGGATCGCCATTTTCCAGGAGGGTCTGGTGCGCATTGCCGAGCAATATCTGCGCAAGGGGGCAAAGGTCTATATCGAGGGCAAGTTGCAAACCCGCAAATGGCAAGATCAATCCGGGCAAGATCGCTATTCAACCGAGATTGTTTTGCAGGGCTTTGACGGAAAACTGACAATGCTTGGCAGTCGCCAGGACGGCAATGGCAGCCAGGGCGGTGGCGATGGCGGTTATGATCAGGGCGGACAATCAGGCGGCGGTCAGGGTGACGGCCAAGCAGGCGGCGGTTCATCCAGTGATATGGATGACGAAATCCCGTTCTAAAAGGTAAGATAATCCTGACTTGCTTTGCACGTTCTAATGTGCAATATCCGTTCCTATCGCATTTGTCATAGTTCTATTGACAGATGCGTGCGCCTCTGGCAGGTTCAGCGTGCAGATTGCGAAATGGTGATCTGTCGGGAATGCAAACCTGCTATCTACAGGCGCTCAAAGCCGCGCCATTCGTCGTGGCTTTTTCTATGGTCGGGCGCATAGGGGCACCTTCGGGTGCGCCGTTTCCTGTAGGCGGTATTTGCATCCCTGTGTTGCCCGGCCACCCGATAATGCAAAATCTGTGGTTGGGCTTAACCTTTCTACAGGAGGCTTATTATGAGCACCCAAACCCCTATCGAATTTATCGAAACCCTAGATATGGACCTTGCGCGCGCGCAGGTTGTCGCCAGGGAGATCCAGAACAAAGCATTGGCGGTCAATATAGATGATCTGGCCAGTGTGGCCGATGGCCTGGACGTGATCGAAGCGCTGGCCGACATATTGGCGCGGCGCTTTGACGAAATCCATACCGAGGTAAATGCCCTCTGGTTGTCGTCTATGGACGCGGCCGAGGCGGCAAAAGGCGCTTAGCCCGCTATAACGTGCTTTGCAATAAGTCGATTTTAGGCGATATTTTGGGCCGGGCCGCCTTGGCCTGGCCTTTTTGCGTCTTACGCTTGCACGGATTTTGCACGGGAATGCCGTATAACGTCGAATAACGCCGGGGCAATTCCGTGCAAACCAATGCAATGCACTTTTTTTCGTGCAGTCGCGTGCCGCCCCAATTTGTTAGTAAAACCGTTTAAAATCAAGGGGTTGTGGCGGAGACGAAGGGATTCGAACCCTCGAGACCCTTCCGGGCCTACTCCCTTAGCAGGGGAGCGCCTTCGACCACTCGGCCACGTCTCCGTCGATGCGTATACAGGGGCAGTGCCTTTCATCACAAGCATAAAATTACCTCCCAACAAAAATTTCACAGGCCGCTAAAATTCGAACTAAACTCGGACTTTAGATGTCACTCGGTTTGACCTCTCTCCAACCTGTGTTACCCACCGGATATGAAATCAAAACAACGCGATATACTTGGCACATTGTTCACACAAGCGATCCGTGCTGCCGATCCGGAAACGGCCCTTGCCAAACACTTGCCTGCCCCGCCCAAGGGCCGCACGATTGTTATTGGGGCCGGGAAAGGTGCGGCGCAACTTGGTGCGGCCTTCGAATCTCTGTGGCAACAGCCGCTCGCGGGGACCATCGTTACCCGATACGGATATGCCACGCCCTGCAAGTCCATTACCGTTATCGAGGCCTCCCATCCGGTTCCCGATCATGCCGGTTTAAACGCAACCAAGGCCCTGTTCGAGACCGTCAAAAACCTAGATCCTGATGATCTGGTTGTCGCGTTGATAAGCGGCGGTGGCTCGGCGCTGCTTCCTTCCCCTCCCGAAGGTTTAACCTTTGACGACGATGTTGCCCTAAATCAGGTCCTGTTGGCCTCGGGCGCTCCGATTTCCGCAATGAACGCCATTCGCAAACAATTGAGCAAAATCAAAGGGGGGCGGCTTGCAGCGGCCTGTGCGCCTGCGCGCGTTGTGAGCCTGATTGTATCGGATGTCCCCGGCGATGATCCGGCACAGGTTGCCTCTGGTCCCACGGTCCCTGACACCACTGACCGCGCCGATGCCCTCGCGGCTATCAAGGCGTATAACATCGCCTTGCCCGCCAATATCATGGCCTATCTTGAAAACGCCCCCGAGGATGCCCCATCCCCCGATAACCCGGCTTTTATCCGCAACGAAGTGCATGTAATCGCCTCTGCCGCGCGTTCGCTTGAGGCAGCAGCGGCGCATTGCCAATCTATCGGCTTGCAAGCGGTGATCCTTTCGGACGCGATTGAGGGCGAATCCCGCGAGATCGCCAAGATGCACGCCGCTATCGCCCGCCAAACCCTGCACAACAACCGACCGTTTAGCGCACCTGTTGTGTTGCTGTCCGGCGGCGAAACCACGGTGACATTGCGCGGTGAAAAATGGGGCAAAGGCGGGCGCAATAGCGAATTTGCCCTCGCTTTTGCGCTGGAAATCGAAGGGAGCAAGGGAATCACCGCGCTGGCCGCCGATACCGATGGCATTGACGGGTCTCAAGATAACGCCGGTGCCTTCGTCGATGGCACCACCACGGCCCGGCTGCGCGCCCTTGGCCACGATCCAGTCGATTACCTGTCGCGCAACGATGCCTATAGCGCGCTTGCCCACGCCGGTGATCTCTTTATGACCGGCCCAACCGGCACCAACGTCAATGATTTCCGTGCAATTCTGATTGACCCGCGCCCGCAATAGACGTGTAAGAAACGGCACCCATTTCCCGATCCCAGCGCGTGCCGTCGATCCGGTTTCAAACGCATTGAGATAGATGCATCCATATTTCAGAGAATGCCGGAGCCGCTCAATCAACCGGCTATCTATCCAACGCCCATGCCCGTCTATGACCGGCAGGGGATTTGTAAGATTACCGAGTGGGGTTGGTCTTGTCGCGATTACGTTCCGGTCTCTCAACTCATTTAAGCGGCCTTTCGTTCGAAAGCCAAGGGGCTTTTACCGCCCAGCGATGAATGCCGCCGCCGTGGATTGTAGAACCCGTTGATGTATTGGAATATCGCC
>JAUZRV010000067.1 GCA_030950105.1 Rhodobacterales bacterium
GAAAAAACTCGCGCTTGGTCCGCTTCTTCTTGTAGGCCTGCTCAAGTGACGAAAAACTCTGCTGTTTCAATGCCAATTCTCCCGTAAGTGCTGCCAGAATTATAGCACGGAAATCAGGGCTTTGTTCAGAGATTCCCTAAAGAAATTCGCGATTGCATTGCAGGTTTCCCGCCATACCCTGCCGACAATAGGAGATACGGCATGAAAAATCATGGATATGACGCTGGTCGGTTGAATTTGCCGTTTGTCGGCATCGCGACTTTTGGCAAAAAGCCCTACGTTGACGATTGGGATAACATTTCCGCCGATGTGGCGATTATCGGTGCGCCGTTTGATGCGGGCACGCAATATCGTTCGGGCGCGCGATTTGGTCCGCGCGGGGTGCGCGAGGCCTCGACGTTGTTCGCCTTTGGCCATGCCGGTGCATATGATCACGAAGACGACGCGACCTACCTTGGCGAAGATGTTGCTATCGTTGATATGGGGGATGCCGATATCATCCATACCGACACCGAAAAATCCCATGAAAATATCGAATATGCGGTGCGTCAGGCCCTCAAAGGGGGGGCGCTGCCGGTGACCATTGGCGGTGACCATTCGATCAATATCCCTTGTATCAATGCCTTTGATGATCAGGGGCCGATCCATATCCTGCAAATAGATGCGCATCTTGATTTTGTTGATGAACGCCACGGGGTGCGCAACGGTCACGGCAATCCGATGCGCCGCGCCGCCGACCATGACTATGTCACCGGCCTTACCCAATTGGGGATACGCAATGTGTCGTCTACCGCCAAGGAAGGGTATGAATATGCCCGTTCGGTCGGGTCCGATATCTTATCCGTGCGTCAGGTGCGTGCCCTCGGGGCCGACGGGGTGGTTGCACGTATTCCCAAAGGTGCCCGCCTCTATGTAACCATCGACATTGATGCGTTTTGCCCGTCAATCGCACCCGGAACCGGCACGCCGAGCCACGGCGGGTTTCTCTATTACGACGTTCTGGAAATCCTGCAAGGGGTTGCCAAAAACCATGATGTTGTCGGCATTGATCTGGTCGAAGTGGCACCGGATTATGACCAAAGTGGAATAACCACTATTTTGGCCGCGCAACTATTGCTCAATTTTCTTGGGTTCATCTTTCATGGCCGCGCTAAATAACGGGTTGTTCAAGGCGGCATGAACACCCGCCTTGAA
>JAUZRV010000068.1 GCA_030950105.1 Rhodobacterales bacterium
GAAAAAACTCGCGCTTGGTCCGCTTCTTCTTGTAGGCCTGCTCAAGTGACGAAAAACTCTGCTGTTTCAATGCCAATTCTCCCGTAAGTGCTGCCAGAATTATAGCACGGAAATCAGGGCTTTGTTCAGAGATTCCTTAACGTCGCAGCAACCCTCGAATAAGGCGCCAACTTGAAACTTAACGGCTTTTCTGCTTAAATCTCGCGGATACTCAAATTTGCTTCACAGCAATATTCCGCGAAGGAAGCGATGCACAAAGCCGCCAAAATCTACGCCCGCAAAACCATGTGGAAACCGGCCCTTGGCCTCACCATGATCGTTTTGGCCCTTCTCCTGAACCTGAGGGTCCCGTTACCGCTGGGCGCAATCCTGATCCTCCAATGGCTCGTCACCGTTCTGCACATGAATTATGATCAGAAATTCCGCGCTTACAAACGCGACGAACCAGAACCAGACCTTTCAAACGGATTGAGAAACCACGAAAGCACCCCGTTTTACCCGTTTCGCGATGGCCCGTTTCGCGATGACCGGTGACGCGCGCCCCCCCCCCCTAGACGCCTCCGCCAACCTACGCCACAAAGGGCCAACTCAATTCAATCCGGAGATATTCATGGGCTTTTTCATCCGCTGGCTTTTCGCCTTCATCCTGCTCGCCGCCACCTTTAACCCGACCAGATTCGACTATTACCACTGGGTAAGCGGAAATTACACGCAATCCATGCCCCTCGCCGTGCTGTTCGGGCTGATTTTGCTCATCGGCTATATCATCTATTTGCGCGCCACATTGCGCAGCATCGGCAGATTCGGCATGGGGCTGGTCCTCGCGGTGGTCGCCGCTTTGTTCTGGGTTTTGGCCGACTGGGGTTTCCTGACCCTCGAAAACAGCGCCCTCAACACATGGCTCGGCCTGTTCGCCCTCTCCGCCGTCTTGGGAATCGGGTTAAGCTGGTCACTGGTGCGCCGCAAACTCTCTGGTCAGGCCGACATGGATGACATTGATGATTGAAACCAACACCGGACCCGGAGTTTAAGCAACGCTTTGGTGCGCGCGCCCTAATCCTCGATATCTTCCGCTTCGAATACCCGCACAACAGCGCGCATTGTGTTTGAAACCGCCGCACGTTTCATGCCGTGCGAATTGAACGGCATTGAAATATGCCCCGACCTGTCCACCGCGATCAATCCGCCATTGCCGTCACAGGCCCTGACCGCATCAAGAACGGCCCGTGTGGCACGCCCCAACGGGACATTCCCATAGATCACACGCGCAGCCACATCATGGGCGGCACTGCTGCGTATGAAGGCTTCGCCGACACCGGTGCAAGAAACCGCAACATAGCCGTCTGCCCACGTGCCCGCACCGATCAAAGGCGTATCCCCGACACGGCCCGGACGTTTGTTGAATGTTCCGCCGGTCGATGTCGCCGCCGCAAGATTGCCATTTATATCAAGGGCAACAGCCCCCACTGTGCCGTGGCTTGCCACATCCCCCGATGACCCATGCCCGGCATGTTCGGTGTAATAGGCCGACGGGTCGTCTACCGACATTGCCCCATTGGCGAGCGCGAATTTTCTGGCGCCGTCACCGGCCAGCATAACATGCCTGCCATCTTCCAACACATGTAGCGCGGCGTGGATCGGGTGAACAATATTGGGCATTGCGGCCACCGCCCCCGCACGTTGGTTTTTTCCGTCCATAATGCTGGCGTCAAGTTCAACAACACCATCCGTATTGGGGGCCGCCCCTTTGCCAGCCACATAAAGTCCGGACACCTCCATTTCGGCCACAATGGCAGCGACAATTTCAAGAGCCGGCTGTCCGGCAATCAACCCCTTTTGTCCGGTTTCCAGGGTGATTCAGAGAAAGTGGGATTATCGTTCTGCCGCGATGATCTCGACTGCCTTTGCGCGGTTATCCTGTACGAGTTCAATCGCCCTGGTTGGTGATTTTGCGATGCGTTTGAGCAGGGTGATAGCGGCGCTGGTGA
>JAUZRV010000069.1 GCA_030950105.1 Rhodobacterales bacterium
TGAGGGCGGAGTCTGCCTGAAATCAGGGGAGCGGGGTAAAACAGTCGCGAAAGCGGCCGCAAAACGGCTGGTGCCGTGAACCCGAGCGGCAATCGACAACTTCCGCATGCCGAAAGCCATGTTGTTCAGAGTTTCCTTAAGGCTATTTCCGGAACATGATACGTGAAAACGTAGCGATTTTTCAAAACCACAAAGAGATTTCTTGTGGTGAAAGGGTGACCTTGAGCGCGCGTTCTGTGTCCGCCAACGCAAATTTCAAAAGGGCAAATTGCACATTTTTCGGCGCCGGATCGCTTTCTATCGAAGCCGTCAATGTTTCCCATAAGCCTGTGTCGATCTTTAATTTGGCGTTTGTCACCGAAACCTGCCAAATGTTGTCTTTGTTACGTATTATGACATCGCCGCCAAAGGCCATCGCGGATTCCAGACATTGAAAGGCCAGGAGCACCGTTTTGATTTCGGTTCTCGGAAAATCCGTGACAGGTTTCCAGTCGAGATTGGTGCGCCCGCCTGCGGTAACCCCGTTTAAAAGTGACACAATTTCAGTGTGCGATATATTCTGGCCCGGGGACGCAATGCCGTATGCGACCCGAAAAAACCGAATTTTGGCATTCGCATTAATGACGCTTTGCCGAATGAGATCCATTTCGGGACCATCCATAGAGACCTTGCCATCAATCGCCCCCATTTCGATAAGTTCAAGACCATTGCCGATAGCGCCAATTGGGCTTATTAAATCGTGGCAAATGCGTGATCCTATCAGGGACGCGAGGTTTGGTTTTGACTGCGGCACTGGAAACTCCTAGCGGGATTGGATGATGAACGATTTGAACGGTATGCTGGAACCCGGCGCCTTGGTGCGCCATCCAATCCACGTCGAATGGGGCGTTGGGCAGGTGCAGTCAAACATCGGTGGAAAAATTACTGTGAATTTTCCACAGACTGGTAAAGTGGTCATAGAAGGTACTCGCGTTGCCTTGGTTCCGGTCTTTGATCTCTGAATATGGTTGCTGAATGGTTAATACAATTCGGATCGCGGGGAAACTATCGGATGTGCGACGGTAAAATCTACCGGGAATTTGTGCCAGCGTGCGGAAAATAGGAAATATGGTTTGATGCAGGGCCAGTTGCCAAAACTTGAGGTCAAACTTGCGACGACCGATCAAGAAATACAGGCCGCGCAACGCCTTCGCTATGAGGTTTTTGTAACCGAATTGGGCGGTGGCGGGGCGATGGTCGACCATGTGAATAAACTGGAAACAGATCACTATGATCGTTTTTATGACCATCTTATTTTGGTGAATACAGAAAAAGATACGACAGAAGATGGGTATGTTGTCGGTGTTTATCGGCTTTTGCCGGGGGCGCGCACACAACCAGCGCACCGGTTCTATTCAGAAAACGAATACCATCTTGAAATCTTGAAAAATAGCGGGCGAAATCTATTGGAATTGGGGCGATCCTGTCTTCACGCCGACTATCGCGGGGGTATGGCCATGCTCCTTTTATGGCAGGGACTTTCGCGATATATCTTTGAAAATAAAATAGAAATACTTTTTGGCGTGGCAAGTTTTCATGGCACAGATGTGACGGCTCTGGCGCAACCGCTTTCGCTTTTGCATCAAAAATTTTTGGCACCTCCTGATCTTCGTGTCCGCGCGAAACAACCGAATTTTGAATCTATGAATCTGGTATTACCGCAAGATCTCGACCGACCTCGGGCGATGGTGCAACTGCCGGCATTGATTAAGTCATATCTTCGGATTGGCGGGTTTGTCGGCGAGGGAGCCTATGTTGATCATATGTTCAATACCATTGATATTTGCATGGTATTGGATTTGGCACGAATGTCGGATCACCAGAGAAACCTCTATGCGCGAGGGCGACCGGGATGAATATGCTTTGGCAAGCCGAAAGCGAGATGAAAACCCGTAAAACGACGATGTTGGGGTGGCTATTGGGGGCGTTACGGGTAGCGGTTTTGATGAGCTTACTTATTTTTGGTATGGTCATTTTGTTGGTGTTTCGGATTATTGAAAGGCCGTTTTTTGGCCTTCGCCGCCCTGTAACGCCGTTTATTACCCAATTTGTGTGTCGTCGTGCCCTCGCAATAATGGGTATCGGGCTTTCTATGCGCGGTGAACGCATGAAAGAGATGGGCGCAGTTGTGGCCAATCACAGTTCGTGGCTCGATATTTTTGTGTTGAATGCTAAAAAACGGGTGTATTTTGTTTCCAAATCCGAAGTGGCCCAATGGCCCGGAATTGGCTGGCTCGCCAAAGCGACCGGGACCGTCTTTATTCGCCGAAATCCTCGCGATGCGAAACATCAACAACAGTTGTTCGAAGCGCGATTACTGGTCGGGCACAAGCTTTTGTTTTTTCCCGAGGGCACGTCAACCGATAGTTTGCGCGTTCTTCCGTTTAAATCAACTTTGTTTCAGGCGTTTTTTAATCCGCACTTGCACCATAAAATGTTTATTCAACCCGTAACCGTGATCTATTTTGCCCCGCCAAACCAGGACAGCCGGTTTTATGGATGGTGGGGGGATATGGAATTTGGCGCGCATCTGGTGAAAACGCTTACCACTGTGCGTCAGGGGCGGGTTGAAATTGTCTATCATGCGCCGGTCAAAGTGGATCAATTTGCCAATCGCAAGGTTCTTGCGGCGCATGTGGAAAGCATTGTTCGCAGCGGGATGCCGGTTGAGCGCCAGCAGACCTAAGGAAACTCTGAACAACATGGCTTTCGGCATGCGGAAGTTGTCGATTGCCGCTCGGGTTCACGGCACCAGCCGTTTTGCGGCCGCTTTCGCGACTGTTTTACCCCGCTCCCCTGATTTCAGGCAGACTCCGCCCTCA
>JAUZRV010000007.1 GCA_030950105.1 Rhodobacterales bacterium
ACGTGGTGCGTCTGAACGCCAAAGCGGTGGGGGAAATCCTGCCTTACGAAGCGGTGAAATCCCAAATCAGCGAGGCCCTGGAAAAGGCCGCGTGGGGGCGTGCCGCACAAGGGTTCGTCAATGACCTCGTCAAGGGTGCAACCATTGTTGGACTGGATATGGATATCGCGGCGTAAACGGCGCGAGACCCTAATAAAATTGGATCAAACCGGAGAAATTTACCAATTGGTAACATTCGGTTTGATCTACCTCATTTTCGCGGGAAAACTGTGGGAATAGGGTGCTTTCAACTGCGCTATATGCGCGATTTGAAAGGCCCGTTATGACACTTTCTTCCATAAAAACTGTTCCCGTCGATATCACGTCTTGTGGCTGCGACGACCCGACGTTGGCGGCAAAGCTTATTCCGGTGAATGTCGCGTTGATGCGCGGTCTGGAATTGGCAATCGCGGTGGATGAGACCGAAATTGTGCCGCTTGAACGCGCCCTTGGGCGGGTGTTGGCAGAGCCGGCAACAACGCCACAACCGCTGCCGTCCTTTGATAATTCGGCGATGGATGGTTATGCGGTGCGTCTTGATGACCTCTCGGGCGAAGGCCCGTGGCAATTGCCGGTTTTCGGGCGCATTGCGGCTGGGGATGCCGGTGATTTGGTCGCGCCAAAGGGGCAGGTTTTGCGCATATTAACCGGCGCGCCGGTGCCTGCCGATATTGATGCGGTGATCATGCAGGAACACGTCACGCGCGCCCATGACAGCATTACAATCACCAAACGCCCCGCTTTGGGTCTTAATATCCGCCGCTTGGGCGAAGATTTGGCCGAGGGGGCCGAAATTCTGCCCGCCGGTGTCGAAATCGGATCACGCGAGGCCTGTGCCTTGGCGGCAATCGGGGCAGGCGAGGTCGCGGTCAAACGCAAGCTCAAGGTCGCGATTTTCTGCACAGGATCGGAGTTGGTCGCCCCCGGCGCGGCCCTCGCCCCCGGTCAAATCTGGAATTCCAACCGCTTTATGCTGCTTTCGGCGCTTGATAAACCGTGGATAGAATTGCGTGACCTTGGCACGGTTCCCGATCAACCCGACGATCTTATTGCCACATTGAAAGACGCGGCCGCAGGGGCCGATATGGTGATTTCGACGGGGGGTGTTTCGGTTGGCGATGAAGACCACATGCCGCGTTTGTTCCGCGAGGCGGGCGGTAACATCCATGCCATGCGCGTCGCGATGAAACCCGGAAAACCGGTGGCCATCGGCAAGATGAACGGCGCGCTTTATGTGGGCCTGCCCGGCAATCCGGTGTCGGCCTTTGTGACGTGGCACATCATTGGCGCGCAAATTTTGGCCAAACGCGCCGGATTGTCAAAAACCGAAGTGACCACCGATATCGTGAGCGCCGGATTTGATGTCACCCGCCGACCGGGCCGCAAAGAATACCGCCCCGCGCAAATCGTCGGGCGCGACGCGAACGGCATCGAAATCGTAGAAGTCATGTCACCGTCGTATTCGGCGCGGGTGGCATTGTTAAGCGCGGCAGATGGTCTGGTGTTGATCCCCGCCGAGGCCACCGAGGCTTCCCGCGGTGAGGCGCTGGATTTTATCCGCTTTTCCTAAGGAATCTCTGAACAAAGCCCTGATTTCCGTGCTATAATTCTGGCAGCACTTACGGGAGAATTGGCATTGAAACAGCAGAGTTTTTCGTCACTTGAGCAGGCCTACAAGAAGAAGCGGACCAAGCGCGAGT
>JAUZRV010000070.1 GCA_030950105.1 Rhodobacterales bacterium
GTATCGTCGTTCATGGCGGGCTGGATTTTCTGCTGGAGGTGAATGATCTTGTTCAACACCAAAATCATACGACATTTCAACAGCTTGATCTACGCCCGCCAAACGATTTACGCCGCTTCATGAATAATTCGGGCTAGGAAAGGGCCGCGGGAAATTGCCCCGAAGCCTATGCAAACAATAGTCGCGCAAACCCGTGCTTGTCGATGCCGAAAATTTTGGGTTGATGGCACCGATACACCTGACAGGCACGCGCGTATTGTCCAGAATACTGCCGTCGTTCTATTCTTCTTCCTCGTCGTCTTCGGCAACCAATAGCAATTCGCCGCGCGCCTCCATTTCGCGGATCGCGTTGATCACCGCGGTCATGGCTTCTTCGCCGTCTTTGGCTTTTATCTTGCCAGCTTCGCCCATTTCTTCGCGCAGGGAATCGGCCATGCGGCCCGACATGTTTTCCAGAATAAAGTCGGCAGATGCTGCCAAATCGCCTTCGCTGGCGGCGGCAAGGGCGGTGACCAACAAGGCCTGATCGACCTCGCGAATAACCTTTGGAATGTCGCGTGGCGCAATGCGTGCGGGGATATTGGCAAAGGTGAAAATCGCCTTGCGCACCTGATCGGCAAACATTTTATCGGTCTCGTCCAGCCCGTCCAATACATCGTCGCGCGTGACCGCCGGCGAGAAATTCAAAATTGCGCCAACCCGTTCAACCGGGCCTTCTTCAAAGGCAAGTTCGGGTTGCGCATCCAGTTGACTGGCCAGCGAGAGGCCAATGCGGTCCACCGCATCCGGCGTGACCGATCCGGTAAGGGAAATTGCATAGGTGATGCGGCGCGCCTTTGCTCCGGGAAGTTTGCCAAGCAATTCCGCCGCCGTCGCGACATTCAATTTCGCCAACATCACGGCCGCCACTTCGGTGCTTTCGGTTTCGAGAACCGGCAACAACAGATCGACCGACAGGCCCTTGATACGTTCCCACGGATCACCGGAATGTTTGACGCCCGCCTCTTTCCTGAGGCGTGCGGCGGTATGCGGGGAAATTTTCCCGTCCAGATCATTCAACGCACCGGCGATGCCCTCGGGGAAAATCAACCCCATCGCATCAAGTTCTTCAGCGAATTCACCGATTACATTGGCCAATGTCGTGCGATCCACATGGCGCATCGCCCCCATTTGTCGGGTCAGCGCAATCTGCATCTCGTCGGGCAGGCCATCAAGCGGCACTTCCGCCTTCTCGTTCAGGATGAGACGGACAATTATCGCCGCCTTTTGTTTGCGGGTCATCTGTTTTCCGGCGGGTCCCCCAAAGGCGGGCAAATCCCCCGGAGACGGAAGCAGAGGAGGTAAGGGGGCAAGGGGGGGCAGGGCATCCATAGGGCGTATTGTTCCGGTCTTCGAAATATTGCGTTAAGCATGATAGAACACGGAAGAATGAAAAAACCCTGAAAACCGGCGGGGTTATATAGGAAAATCCCCACCGGCCATTTTGTTATTCTAGTCGCCAAAAACACGCGCAAAAATCGTATCGACGTGTTTGGTGTGATACCCGAGGTCAAATTTATCCTCGATTTCCTCGACACTAAGAGCGGCCAGAACATCACTATCGGCAAGAAGCTCGGTTTTGAAATCCTTGCCTTCTTCCCAGACCTTCATCGCGTTGCGCTGCACCAGTTTATAACTGTCTTCGCGCGAAACGCCGGCTTGGGTTAACGCCAGCAATACCCGCTGCGACATCACCAGACCACGGAATTTATTCATATTGGCCAGCATGTTATCGGGGTAGATCACCAGTTTATCCACCAATCCGGTCAACCGCGCCAAGGCGAAATCAAGAGTGATTGTGGTGTCGGGACCAATGTTGCGTTCAACGCTTGAATGCGAAATATCGCGCTCGTGCCACATGGTGACGTTTTCCAATGCGGGCGTCACGGCCATGCGCACAAGACGCGCGAGGCCGGTCAGGTTTTCGCTCAACACCGGATTGCGTTTATGGGGCATCGCCGACGACCCTTTTTGACCCTTGGAGAAAAATTCTTCGGCCTCGAGAACCTCGGTGCGCTGCATATGGCGGATTTCCGTGGCGATATTTTCAATCGACGATCCCACGACACCAAGGGCGGCAAAAAACGCAGCATGGCGGTCACGCGGAATGATCTGCGTGGAAATCGGTTCCGGCGTCAGGCCCATTTTGGCGCAGACGTGTTCCTCTATAGAAGGATCAATATTGGCGAATGTGCCGACCGCGCCGGAAACCGCGCCGGTCGAAATTTCCATACGCGCCTTTTTCAAACGGTTCAAATTGCGATCCATTTCCGCATAAAACCGTGCGAACGTGAGGCCCATCGTGGTTGGTTCGGCATGGATACCATGGCTACGGCCAATGCGAATGGTCATTTTATGTTCCATCGCACGCCGTTTGAGCGCGACAAGAAGCAATTCCATATCGGCAATCAGGATGTCGGACGCGCGCACCAGTTGCACGTTGAAACACGTATCCAGAACATCCGACGAGGTCATGCCCTGATGCACAAACCGCGCCGCATCCGATCCGACAATTTCCGCGAGATGGGTGAGAAAGGCAATCACATCATGTTTGGTGACGGCTTCGATTTCGTCGATGCGGGCCACGTCAAATTCAACGTCTTTGGCCTTCCAGACGGCTTCGGCGTTCTCTTTGGGGATAACGCCGATTTCGGCCATGGCATCACAGGCGTGGGCCTCGATTTCATACCAGATGCGGAATTTTGTGGCAGCGGACCAGATGGCAACCATCTCGGGGCGGGAATAACGCGGAATCATAGGGGTGGCCTTTTTGTTTGGGAAAGAAGACAGGTGCCGTTTAGACTGCGCATGATTTGGCGGCAAGTCAGGAGACACCGAATGAGACGGTTTGCCCTGATAATATTGGGAATTGCTGGATTTACCGGCCAATCCGGCGTGGCGCAGGAATGGCCGTCACTGAAATATGCCGAATTTCGCGTAGCTCTGGAGGGGGCTATATCTACTTTAGAGGCTGATTCAATACTTTATGATTGATGTCAGTGCTTTGCGATCCTCCTTGTGAGAGTTCGAATGTGGGCGATGAG
>JAUZRV010000071.1 GCA_030950105.1 Rhodobacterales bacterium
CTGGATTTTCTGCTGGAGGTGAATGATCTTGTTCAACACCAAAATCATACGACATTTCAACAGCTTGATCTACGCCCGCCAAACGATTTACGCCGCTTCATGAATAATTCGGGATAGGGCGTTTTGAGCCAGTTATCAGAATAGGAAACCGTATCACAGCCGGAAAAACGGGCCATGCGGTTCAGGTCGGCGTGCAAGCTTGCCAATCTTGCCTTGCTGGGGCGGACACCGGATTCAAGCCATAGGGATGTGACCTTGAGCGTGGAAATATCGCGGTGCGCCTTGATATCAATGCGGCCAATCAGGCGGTCGCCTTGCAGGATCGGAAACACATAATATCCGTATTGGCGTTTGGCGGCGGGCACGAAAACCTCGATCCGGTAGTGAAACCCGAACAGGCGCTCTGCACGGTTACGATCCCGCAGGGCAGGATCAAAGGGCGATAGGATACGGACCCGCGCGGGGGGTGGTGGTGCATTTTCCGCGCACTCCATTATGTCGGGGCGGGCAAATGATGCGCGGTAAGTTTTGTCGTGGTTTTCAACCTCAATTTCGACCAATTCACCCGCGGCCAATTGTGCGTCGCACCAGTCTTTGGCTTCTTGTAAGGTGACGGTATCCCAAAACGCCGATAATTCTTTTGGGGTGGCAAATCCAAGCCGTTCGAGCGCCTGAGCACAGCACCATGCGATGGTTTCGTGGTGTTCCGGCAGGGGGTTCAAAAATTTATCGGGAACGACGCGTTTTTCAAGATCATAGTATTTTTGGAAACCGATGCGTTTTGTAACCGCCAAATCGCCCGACCGCCAAAGGTATTCAAGCGCGGTTTTCGAGGGGTGCCAATCCCACCATCCGCCGGATTTTCGTGTCTCGTCTTTGCCCACATCCTTTGAGCTTACTGGTCCATCTCGGTCGATTTGGGCAAGAATAGACACGAATTTTTCCTCAAAACCGGCGCGGCGCCAGTTTTTCCAACGTTTGCGCAGGGTTTGTGCATCACGTAGAAACCGCAATTTCCAATGGGGGTAAAACGCAGTCGGGATAATCGCGGCATCGTGGGTCCAGTGTTCAAAAAGGGTATGATCCACCTCGAGAAGTTGATCCATATCGCGGGTGCGATACGCGGGGTAGCGGGCGCGCAAAATCATGTCGTGTGCGCGTCCAACGGTGTTGATGCTATCGACCTGAACAAAGCCGAGGCGGTGGATCAAGGTCAAAAGGGTATCGGGCTGGGGACCGGTTGAGATGTCGCAAAGCGCGTGGCGCTCAAGAAACACCCGCCGCGCATGTGTGTTGGTAAGGCGGGGAAGGGTCACGGATCAGGTGCGTTTCAGGGTGTCGCCGAAAGAAATAGTCGGGGTCAGTTCAATCCGGTTTGGGGAATGTGGGCCATCATCATCGCGACCTTGGGCGACGATTTCGGCGGCGCGGCGACCAATTTCAAGGCGGCAGGCATCCATCGTGGCAAGTTGACGGGGCAGGCCTTGAAGAAGTTCGACACCATTGAAACCAGCGAGGCCGATTTGACCGGGAACATCAATACCCTGATCAAGAAGATAGAGTAGGCCACCGGCACCAATCATGTCGTTCGAGTAGTAGAGAAAATCAAGATCCGGTGTGCGTTTCAGGATTTCGGCGGTCATTTCACGACCTTTGGCAAGCGCGGAACCACCGGAATAGAATTCCTGATCGGCAACTTCTATTCCGCCTTTAGCAAGGGCGGTGGTGAACCCTTCGAATCGTTTGCGGGCGCGGTGATCAAGCGGCATTTTGGTGCCGAGAAATCCGATGCGTTTATAGCCGGCCTTGAGGATAGCATTTGCCATTTCACGACCGGCGCGGCGATGGGAAATACCAACGGCGGCATCAATCGGGGTGCCGTCGACATCCATGATTTCGACAACGGGAATACTGGCGGCCTGTAACATAGCACGCGAGGCGTCAGAGTGTTCCAAGCCTGCAATAATCACGCCGGACGGGCGCCACGACAACATCTCGTAGAGAACCTTTTCTTCTTTTTCTGGGGTGTAATCGGTGATGCCGACCACAGGTTGTAGATCGGTATCTTCCAAGGCGTGGCTGATGCCGGTCATGACTTCGGGGAATACCATGTTGGACATGGACGGGATGATGACCGCGACCAGATTGACCCGTTGACTTGCCAATGCACCGGCAATTTTGTTGGGAACATAACCGAGCTGTTTGGCGGCCTGTAAAACCCGTGCGCGGGTCGCATCGGACACATCCCCCCGGTTGCGCAATACACGACTGACGGTCATTTCCGACACGCCCGAAGCCTCGGAGACATCACGTAGGGTTAGGGGGCGTTTTGAAGAAGAAGTGGGTGTTGTCACAAATTAGTTCCGGTGCTGTCGGTTCAGTTGCTAACAGATTAGCGTGAACCGGTTGCAAACTTCAAGCACCCGCAGAAATTGCGGGTGCTTGGTGTATTTCGATTGCTGGTGGATCATCGCCCAAGGGAGGCGCGGCATATGGATGACAGGATGTCTGCCAAGCCTGATAATATTAAAATTCGTCCCAGAAATCGTCGTCATGTTGGGAAGATTGAATAGTGGGTGCGGCATTAACGGCCACGGCTTCTTGGGATGGTTGATGGTTAAAGGCGGGCATTTCGTTCGGTTGGGTCGCGGGTTGAACGGAAGCGTTGGCAGCGGTTGAGCCATCAATTTTGAAAGATGAAGAAAGCTGCGACAGTTTTGAGGCCTCTGACACCATCAGTTTGCCGGTTGTGTGGACATCGCTCGCAACGGCGGCGTTTTTCTGGGTTACCATATCAAGCGCATCAACTGCCGAGTTGATTTCTTCCAGACCGACGGATTGTTCGCGCGCTGCGGTGGCAATATCGGAAACTGAATCAGAAACTTTGTCAAAGTCGGAAATCATGGATTCAAAGGATTTACCGGCCTGTTCAACAAGTTGCACACCGCTGGCGACATTTTCGGCGCTCTCGTGGATCAACGTGTTGATCTCTTTGGCGGCTTCGGAGCTGCGTTGGGCAAGGGCGCGCACTTCCGAGGCAACAACCGCAAATCCACGACCTGCTTCGCCTGCGCGGGCGGCCTCGACACCGGCGTTAAGCGCGAGAAGGTTGGTTTGGAAAGCGAGATCTTCGATCACCGAAGTGACTTGGGTGATCTGTTGCGAGGAGGTAGCGATTTTATCCATCGCATCCATCGCCTGATTGACCACTTTGCCATTGGCCTCGGCATCGGTTTTGGCACGATCCATGATCTCGTCGGCATTGCTTGCGGATTCAGCCGTCATTTTGACGCTGGCGTTCAATTCGGTGATAGCGGCCGCAGTTTCTTCTAGCCCGAATTATTCATGAAGCGGCGTAAATCGTTTGGCGGGCGTAGATCAAGCTGTTGAAATGTCGTATGATTTTGGTGTTGAACAAGATCATTCACCTCCAGCAGAAAATCCAGCCCGCCATGAACGACGATACAC
>JAUZRV010000072.1 GCA_030950105.1 Rhodobacterales bacterium
ACCAGCGCCGCTATCACCCTGCTCAAACGCATCGCAAAATCACCAACCAGGGCGATTGAACTCGTACAGGATAACCGCGCAAAGGCAGTCGAGATCATCGCGGCAGAACGATAATCCCACTTTCTCTGAATCACCCTGTCGGGACAACTATTGATTTGGTGATTCGGACGGACCAAATACCGTTTGCTGAAGAAGAGGGAGATTTCGTATGGTAATTCGTATTCTGGATTTGGTGTCATCTTGTGACACCAATGATCAAGGTGATGTCGTTAAACAAGCCATATTGGATAGCCTGAAATCAAGTGATGTGGTTTCGGTGGATTTTTTTGGCGTGACTAATGTTGCTTCTTCTTTTGTGAACTCATCCTTCGTGTCGTTACTATCTGATTTTGACTTTGGAACTTTAAAATCGCGTATTCGTATTCAGAGGGTAAATCGTCAGATAGGGAACATGATTAAAGACCGTATGGCCTCTGAGAGCCACATACCCGCTTAAAGAAGTCTCGTATTGCATCACCTGACGTGTGCTATAGGCGCTGAGGTGATTGCCCGAACAGCGCCGGATCCCGTTGACCGACAGTGGATTGTTTTGCAATCCATGAGAGGTTTCCCCATGGGGAGGCGCTGTTCTAGGTTTGGGCGAAACCGATGGTTTGCAGCGCCACTTTGATTTCATCCAGAATGACCGGATCATCAATCGTGGCGGGCATTTTGAAGTCCTTGCCGTCGGCAATGGATACCATGGTGCCGCGCAGGATTTTGCCGGAGCGGGTTTTGGGCAGGCGATCCACCACCACGGCGAGTTTGAACGCCGCGACGGGGCCGATTTTCTCGCGCACCAAACCCACGACTTCGCGCACCACTTTGGCGTGGTCACGGGTGACGCCCGCGTTCAGGCACAGGAACCCGACGGGCGCCTGCCCCTTGAGGGCGTCGGCCACGCCGATCACTGCACATTCGGCGACATCCGCGTGATGGGCGAGGACTTCTTCCATGCCGCCGGTGGACAGGCGATGCCCCGCGACGTTGATCACATCATCGGTGCGCGCCATGATATAAAGATAACCGTCTTCGTCGATCATGCCCGCGTCGCCGGTTTCATAATAGCCCGGAAATGTGGTGAGGTAGGAGGATATAAACAGTTCCGGCGCGTTCCACAGACCCGGAAGGGTGCCCGGCGGAAGCGGCAGTTTGATGGCAATGGCGCCCATGTCACCGGCGGGAACACTATGGCCGCCTTCATCAAGCACCTGCACGTCATACCCCGGAAGCGGCACCGAGGGCGAGCCGAGTTTGACCGGCAGCGGTTCGATCCCCATCGGGTTGGCAGCAATCGCCCAGCCGGTTTCGGTCTGCCACCAGTGGTCGATCACCGGCACGTTTAGGTGGTCCTGCGCCCAGATAATCGTATCGGGATCGGCGCGTTCTCCCGCGAGGTAAACGATTTTGAGGGATGAGAGATCGTAATCCTTGATCAACAGGCCTTCGGGGTCTTCGCGTTTGACCGCGCGAAAGGCGGTGGGGGCAGTGAAAAAGGATTTGACGCCGTGGTCGGAAATCACCCGCCAGAATGTGCCCGCGTCGGGGGTGCCGACGGGTTTGCCTTCGAACACGATCGAGGTCGCGCCGTGGATCAACGGGCCATAGGCGATGTAGGAATGGCCAACCACCCAACCGACATCCGATGCGGCCCAGAATACATCTCCGGCGTCGATGTCATAGACCGCTTTCATGGTGTAATCGAGGGCGACGAGGTGGCCGGCGGTGGGGCGGATCACGCCTTTGGGCGCGCCGGTGGTGCCGGATGTATAGAGAATATAGACCGGATGATTGCCCGCGACCGGCACACATTCCGCCGGTTCAACGCCGAATTGAAAGCCATGCCAGTCAAAATCATAGCCGTCTTTTAGGGCGGCGACTTCTTGATCGCGTTGATAGATCACGGTGAAATCGGGTTTGTGGGTTGCAAGGTCAATCGCGCCATCAAGCAGCGGTTTGTAATGCACAACGCGATTTGGTTCGAGACCACAAGAGGCGGCGATAATCGCCTTTGGGGTGGCATCATCAATACGCACGGCGAGTTCATTGGCGGCAAATCCGCCGAACACCACGGAATGGACAGCCCCCAGGCGGGCACAGGCGAGCATGGCTTCGACCGCTTGCGGGATCATCGGCATGTAGATGATGACGCGGTCGCCTTTGGTGACGCCTTTGGCGCGCAACGCCCCGGCGAGGGCAGCCACGCGGGTTTGCAGTTCCGCGTAAGAAATTTTCGAGATGTGATCGGTGATCGGGCTGTCGTAGATCAGGGCGGTGCGGCCGCCATTTCCGGCTTCGACGTGGCGATCAATGGCGTTGTAACAGGTGTTGACCTGCGCATCGACGAACCATTCATACAGCGGGGCATTTTCATCAAACAGCGCCTTGGAGGGTGGTTTGACCCAATCAATGCTCTGCGCGGCGTCCATCCAGAAACCTTCGGGATCGTCTTTCCAGTCTTGGTAAACCTCGGTATAGCCCATGCGTTTGCTCCTGATTGTATACAAATGTATTCTGTGGTGGTTTACCCGACGGCAAGGCATTGCCGCAAGTATCTGATATGCGCCCGAACGCCACGGTTGGCGCTAACGGATTTCATCTATCTGGATGGCCTGCATCACCTGGGGTTCGATCACCTCGACAGCGGGCAATGCGTCGATCAACAGCTGTGCCGATTGTTCCAGCAGGGGAAAAGTGCGGTAATGGCAGGGGATCACGGTTTTGAAATCAAAGAATTTATTGGCGGCATAGGCGGCGCGTTTCATATCCATAGTGAAATGGCCACCGGCGCAGAGAATACCGATATCAGGCGCATGCAGATCATTGAAAATGGCCATATCGGCCATGATATCGGTATCACCAGTGGCATAAATCGTGTGGCCTTCGCCGGAAATCATATAGCCGGATTCTGCGCCTGCATAAATTGGCGCGCCGTCTTTCCAAAAGCACGAAGAATGGGCGGCGTTCACCATGGTCACGTCAACATCGCCAATAGAGACAGTGCCGCCTTTATTGAAACCGGTAACTTTTACACCTTCGTGTTCTTCCCAGTAACTCATCAAATCGTAAATACCGAGGATCGGGATATCGCGGTCCTTTGCGATTGCCAACGCATCGCCGGTATGGTCGCCGTGGCCGTGGGTGATTAGAATATGCGTGACCCCGTCGATGGCGGCGGCGCGGTCGGACGCGTCAAACATCGGGTTGCCATCCATCCATGGGTCAAGCAGCAATATTTGATTGCCGATTTCAATGCGAAAGCCGGAATGGCCGAGCCAGATAATTTTCATGCGTGTTTCCCGCGCTGGTGTTTGCCGAATTTTGTGCAGTCTAGGCAATTTCAGGCGTAAGAAAAGACATTCTTGGTGCGATTTGCTTGCAGGTGGGCGCATGCGGCGCTAAACGCTTTTAGCAACAGAATAAGACAGATAGAGCCGGAGACCCCCATGTCGATTGATGTAGAGACCGCCGCCCGCGTGGCCAAACTCGCCCGTATCAAGGTTGAACCCGAGGCGCTGCCCGCATTGGCGCAGGAATTTAGCGCCATTTTGGGGTTTATCGAGCAATTGAACGAGGTTGATGTTGAAGGCGTTGAACCAATGACGTCGGTGACGCCGATGCGCCTTAAACGGCGTGTGGATGTGGTGACAGACGGGAACCAGCAAGAGAAGGTTCTGGCCAATGCGCCGGACGCGCGCGAGGGCTTTTTTGCGGTTCCAAAGGTGGTTGAATAATGTCTGATCTGAATAAATTGACCCTTGCGGCCGCGCGCGACCGTTTGCGGGCGAAAGACGTAACATCGGTGGAACTGACGCAGGCGTGTTTGGGCGCGATCGAAGGATCGGGCGCGTTGAATGCGTTTGTGCACCAGACACCGGAATTGGCGTTGGAGCGCGCGCGGGAGGCCGATGTTCGGTTGGCCAAAGGCGATGCGCCGGATATGTGCGGGTTGCCGATTGGCATCAAGGATTTGTTTTGCACCAAAGGCGTGTTGTCGCAAGCAGGATCGGCGATACTGGACGGCTTCAAACCCGAATATGAAAGCACCGTAAGCCAGAACCTGCAAGATGCGGGCGCGGTCATGCTCGGCAAGTTGAACATGGACGAATTCGCCATGGGAAGCTCCAACGAGACCAGCACCTATGGTGATGTGGTCAGCCCGTGGAAACGTGGCAATGATGATGCAAAATTGACGCCGGGTGGGTCATCCGGTGGATCGGCGGCGGCGGTTGCGGCGGATTTATGTCTTGCGGCGACGGGCACCGATACAGGTGGTTCGATCCGTCAACCGGCTGCATTTGTTGGTATTACGGGCATTAAACCGACCTATGGGCGCTGTTCGCGGTGGGGTGTGGTGGCGTTTGCATCGTCACTCGATCAGGCCGGTCCGATGACCAAAGACGTGCGCGATGCCGCGATCATGCTTGAGGTGATGTGTGGCCATGACGCCAAGGATTCAACCAGCGTTGACATGGCGGTGCCCAATTTCGAGGCGATGTTGACCGGCGACATCAAAGGCAAAAAGATCGGCCTGCCCAAAGAATACCGCATGGACGGGATGCCCGCCGAGATTGAAAAGCTCTGGGCCAATGGCGCGGATATGTTGCGCGACGCGGGGGCGCAGATTGTCGATATTTCGCTGCCCCATACCAAATACGCATTGCCGGCCTATTACGTGATCGCCCCTGCCGAAGCGTCAAGCAATCTGGCGCGCTATGACGGGGTGCGTTACGGGCACCGCGCGAAACTTGACGCCGGAGACGGCATTACCGAGATGTATGAAAAGACCCGCGCCGAGGGGTTCGGGCACGAGGTGCAGCGCCGCGTGATGATCGGCACCTATGTGTTATCCGCCGGTTTTTATGACGCCTATTACAATCGCGCGCGCCGCGTGCGTGCGTTGATCAAGCGCGATTTTGAAAACGTGTTTGCCGACGGGGTTGATGCGATCCTGACGCCGACCACGCCGTCCGCGGCCTTTGGTCTCGGGGAAATGGCGGATGCCGACCCGGTGCAAATGTATCTTAACGATGTGTTCACCGTGACCGTAAACCTTGCCGGATTGCCGGGGATTTCGGTGCCTGCGGGCGTTGATAAACAGGGCTTGCCGTTGGGGTTGCAGTTGATCGGGCGGCCTTGGGAAGAGGGTGATTTGCTCAATACCGCCTATGCGTTGGAAGCGGCCGCCGGATTTGTGGCCAAACCGGCGAAATGGTGGTAGAAGGCGAAAAACAGGGCGAAAACCCGACATAGGTAGAAGGCAGGACAATTGATGCGGTATTTTGGAAAAAGCGCGGCGCTTCTTGCGTTGATAACTGTGGCGGCTTGCGACCCGACGGTGCCCGATAGTGCGGCAGGTGTCGAAAGTGGCGCCGGTGTCGGGTTTGGCAGTTATACGGATTATCAAACCAATGCAGCGGCGCGCGAGGCCAATCTTGCCGGAATCGCATTACCAGCGGCCAATGCGGTGTCTTCGGAAACAATTGGCGGAACGACAGCAGCAGAGGCGGGAACCAGCGGCGATATTGCGGCGGAAACCCGTGCCGCACTTGATGCGACGTCGGCCAATTCCGGCGTTCCGCCTGTTGATGCCAGCCCAAGCAACCCCCCACCCGCGCGCGCCGATTCTGCGGGCATATCGGACGAGAATGATTTTGGCAGCGTTGATTCGCGGCGCACGGCGCAAGACGATGCGGCGCTGATTGCCGCCAACCGCGCGCAATATCAACAGATCAACCCAACCGCGTTGCCATCGCGTAGCGGGGCCGCCAACGGGGGCATCGTTGCCTATGCCTTAAGCACCAGCCATCCGGTTGGCACCAAAGTGCACCGGCGTTCTGGTCTTAATGCGCAAACAAGATATGTGCGCAATTGCGGGAAATATCCGTCACCCGATTTGGCGCAAAGCGAATTTCTGGCCAAGGGCGGGCCTGAACGGGATCGTCTCGGGCTTGATCCCGACGGCGATGGCTATGCCTGTTCGTGGAACCCGACCCCGTTTCGCAAAGCTGTGAACGGGTAGGGCGGGTTGGCCGCACAATCCTTTGAATTAACGGACCATCCTTCGCCCAATTGCGGGCCGCGCCGTGCCGGTGCGTGCCCCGATATGGTGGTGCTGCATTATACGGCTATGGTGAGCGCTGAGGCGGCGTTGGCGCGGCTCTGTGATCCGGTGGCCGAGGTGTCGGCGCATTATCTGATTTGTGAAAAAGGCCGCGTTTGGCGCATGGTCGACGAGGCCGCGCGCGCGTGGCATGCGGGCGCTGGGCAATGGGGCGCGGTGACGGACGTCAATTCGCGCTCTGTCGGGATTGAATTGGCGAATTGCGGCGATCATCCGTTTCCCGAACCGCAGATAGTGGCGCTTGAGGGATTGTTGGCCGGTATTCTGGCGCGTTGGGATATCGCGCCGGAGCGGGTGATTGGCCATTCCGATATGGCCCCGACGCGCAAATTTGACCCCGGCGCGCGGTTTGATTGGCGGCGGTTGGCGTTGGGCGGGCTTTCGGTGTGGCCACAATCAGGGGCGGTAGCGGGTGATTTTTGGACTGATCTGGAACGGTTCGGATATGCATGGCCCCAAGACGGCGAAAACCCGCAGGCGCAATTGCTGGCGGCGTTTCGATTGCGGTTTCGGCCTTGGGCGCGTGGCCCGTTGGCCGATCAGGACCGCGCCATCGCCCATGACCTTGCAAACCGATTTCCAGTTGACCATCGGCCAACGAGCGCCTAAATCAACCTCGCGCGGAGGGCTGGATGGTCGCGGGGTGCCTGGCATCCCGAGGAAAGTCCGGACTCCACAAAGCAACGGTGCCGGGTAACGCCCGGCTGGGGTAACCCAAGGGAAAGCGCCACAGAGAACAGATTTCAGGCGCGTTCGCGCGCGTGTAAAGGTGAAAAGGTGGGGTAAGAGCCCACCGCGGTTCTGGCAACAGAAACGGCACGGCAAGCCCCACCGGGAGCAATGCCAAATAGGGATCTTGTGCGGGGTTTGGTCGGGCAACCGAGACCACCCGCGGGGCGCTTTGCCCTGAAGATCCGGGTTGGCAGCTAGAGGTCGTCGCGTAAGCGGCGGTTTAGATGAATGATCATCCAGCGGGGGCAACCCTGCGGACAGAATCCGGCTTATAGGCCCTCCGCGCATTTCCAATCTGTCGGTATTGTTATCGGGCGTTCTTTGACGGGCGGCATTATCGGGCTATGGTGCGGGCGCTGGGTCTGGAGGGACGGGATGATGACGGTTTTATATATTGTGGGCGCGATTTTGGTGGCGCTGATGTTGTGGACGCAAAAAATGTCGCGGGATGCCAACCACACAGTGCCACAGGTTGGCAAACTGCATGTCGTCAAAGGCGGGGCGATCCATTACCTTGATATGGGGCCAAAGGACGCGCAGACCTTGGTGATGATTCACGGGTTGGCAGGGACGTTGCAGCATTTCACCTATGCGCTGTCTGACCTTCTCAAGGATGATTACCGCCTGATTATTGTGGATCGTCCGGGGTGCGGATATTCGGAGCGGGATTCTGATAGCGACGCGGCGTTTGCGGTGCAGGCGCGCATGATCGGCGAATTTCTCGATGATATCGGGGTGGAAAATCCGGTGCTTGTGGGACATTCATTAGGCGGGGCGGTGTCGTTGGCAATGGCATTGGACCGGCCAGATAAAACAGCCGCCCTGGCGCTTGTTGCGCCGCTGACCCATCCGGTGACTGTGACGGCGACCACTTTCAAAGGGTTGGAGGTAGCCTCGCCGAAACTACGCCGTGTGCTTGGGTTTACAATTGCCGGACCAATGACCAAGCTTTCGACCCGTATTTTCCTGAAAGAGGCCTTTTCGCCAGAACCCTATCCTGCCGACTTTTTCGAACGTTCCGGGTCCGCGTTGGGATTGCGGCCGCGGGGGTATATCGCGGCAAGTGCCGATATGATGGTTGAACGAGAGGTAAGCCCGTCGCAAAATAGCCGATACGCCGATGAATTGCGCACGCCCGGCGGGGTGCTTTATGGCAGCGGGGACGCCTTGCTTCCGGCCGGTGAGCAAGGCCGTGTGATGAGCGAATTTGGCCTGTTTTACGAGGAGCTGGAGGGGCGCGGGCACATGTTGCCGTTTACGGCGGCGGCGGAGACGGCGGATTTCATTCGGCGGGTTGCCAAAATGGGGGCCAAGGATCCTGTAAAAAATGGTTAAACTTCGGAATCGTGGTTGACTCGGGCGTGGGCGCGGGTAAAAGGCACATTCAAGGATTTCACGGGCCGCTGCGCCCGTTGTTAGGAGCAAATCAATGGCGAAGCCAACCACAATCAAGATCCGTCTGAATTCAACCGCAGGCACGGGCCATTTTTATGTGACCAAGAAAAATGCCCGCACCATGACCGAAAAAATGGTAAAAAACAAATATGACCCGGTTGCGCGCAAGCACGTGCAATACAAAGAAGGCAAGATCAAGTAAGATCAGCCTGTTTGTAAGGTCGCCCGTTTGGGATGATAGAAAAAGCTGTGCCCTTGTGCGCGGCTTTTTTGCGTCTTGTGCGGTGAATTTTATGCGCCACGCGTGGACCTCGGGGTGGGTGCAAAGCACCCTCCCACAATGATTTTGGTGGGAGGAGGTCGGGCGCTGCCTTTGCAGAGTAAAGGCAAATGGTGGTCGTGAACTAGACTTCCGTAGGTCTCTGGTGCAAGGCAGGCGGGAGACATTCGTAAGCACCGTTTTCGGCCTGAAACCCCACAAAAAAGGCCAGCGCGGAGGCTGGCCTAATTCGTATCATGATGTGGTTACGTTCTAGTCGCGGTTGCCCATCAGGTGCAGCAGGAACATGAACATGTTGATGAAGTCGAGGTAGAGGTTCAGCGCGCCCATGATGGCCGCTTTGCCCAACCATTCGGTATCCCCACCATGCGCGTGTTGCAGGTAGGTGTTTTTGATTTTCTGGGTGTCATAGGCGGTCAGGCCCGCGAAAATCAGCACACCGATGATCGAGATCGCAAACATGATCGCTTCTGATTGCAGGAAGATATTCACAACCATGGCGACGAGAATACCAATCACCCCCATGATCAGGAACGCGCCCCAGCCGGAGATGTCTTTCTTGGTGGTATAACCATAGAGCGACAGGCCGGCGAATGCGATGGATGTGACGAGGAAGGTCTGTGCAATCGAGAAATCAGTGTAGATCATGAAGATATAACTGATCGAGACGCCCATAAGCGCGGCAAATGCGTAGAAAAACAGTTGCGCACCGGCGGCGGACATTTTGTTAATGGCCGCGCCAAAGGCGAATACCATCACCAACGGGGCAAACATTACCACGTAACGGGTCATGCCGGTGAACAGGGTTTGCATCAACACTTCGTTGGTGCCAACCGCCCAAGCGGCGAGGAATGTCAACAGCAGGCCGACGGACATCGTGCCATAGACTTTGTTCATATGGGCGCGAAGCCCTGCGTCGATCTGTGCCGCGCCAATACGCGAACCAGCGCGGGGTGCGGAACCAATCGTGTTAAACTCAGCCATTATAGCCTCCGATTAAGAATCTGCCCCGGAACATCCGGGGCCGTCCCGATAAATATCGGTGATCCGACCCCGGTTTTCAAGGATTACAGCGAAATCAGTTGGATTTTTTCTCGCCAATTGCGTCAGTTGCGCCAATGTGCCGGAACATCCCACAGTGCGCGCCGGGATTCGGTTTGTGCATCCTCGGGTGTGACCCCGATATCGCAGAGCCGCGCGTGATCAAGCCGCGCAAGGGCGGCGCGTTGTTCGAAGGTGCGCAGAAGATGGGCAAGACGCGATGCCAGAGACACGCGTTTGGCCGTCGTCGCAGCGCAGTTGGTTGTGGGGGTGGGCGTGCATCCGCTGTGCAGGGTTGAAACATGTGTCATAGGTAAATTCCTTTCCGGCTTGTGATGTTACAGCTGGTCATCATCAGTTCTATTGATATATTGCAGTTTGCAGTGCATAAGTGAAATGAATGTTTATGCTGCCTAACATCAAGATTGGTGATGCAATGAGAAACCTCGATCTTACCACGTTGCGTTCATTTGTTGCGGTTGCCGAAACCGGCGGCGTGACACGTGCCGCCGGTTTTCTGAACCTGACCCAATCGGCGGTGTCGATGCAGCTCAAGCGACTGGAGGAGGTGCTTGACCTGTGCTTGCTGGATCGTTCGTCGCGGCGCATCGCGTTGACCGCATCGGGGGATCAGTTGCTTGGGTATGCGCGGCGCATGATCGAGATGAACGACGAAGTTCTGTCGCGCCTGACCGACCAATCGTATGAAGGCGAAATCACGCTCGGGGTGCCGCATGATATTGTCTATCCGGTGATTCCGCAGGTTCTTAAACGGTTTAATGCCGAATTTCCGCGGATGAAAATCCAGTTGCGGGCCACGGGAACCCGCGATCTCAAGGAAAAATTCGCGCGTGGGGGCTGTGATCTGATCCTGACCACCGAATCGGGCCTTGATAGTGATGGCGAAACACTGATTGAATTGCCGTTGCGCTGGATCGGGGCGCCGGGGGGCATTGCGTGGCGCCAACGTCCGGTGCGCATGGCGTTCGGGCGCCGATGCATGTTTCGCCCCGGTGTTATTGCCGCACTTGAAGCGGCGGGAATCGAATGGGAGATGGCGGTTGAATCCGAATCAGACCGCACAATCGAAGCGACAATCAGCGCAGACCTTGCGATTCACGCAATGATTGAAGGCACCAAACCGCCCCATCTCGAACAAATTAACCATTCGGGTGCTTTGCCCGTGCTTTCGGTGCAAAAAATTAATATGTATGGGGCACACCGAACACGTGGGGTGGTTTTGGACCATCTTGCGGATTTGTTGCGCCAATCCTTTCAGAATTGGTAAGAGAATATCAGGGCGATTTACTGAAGGTTAGAAAGTTGTTGCAAATCATAGGGGTATATGAATCTTTGTTCTGAACGTCAGGCCCGGAGGTTATTATCTTGATTTCAGTTCGATCAGTTTTACGTCAGGTTCCTGATCCGCG
>JAUZRV010000073.1 GCA_030950105.1 Rhodobacterales bacterium
GAAAAAACTCGCGCTTGGTCCGCTTCTTCTTGTAGGCCTGCTCAAGTGACGAAAAACTCTGCTGTTTCAATGCCAATTCTCCCGTAAGTGCTGCCAGAATTATAGCACGGAAATCAGGGCTTTGTTCAGAGATTCCTTAACAACGGCGGCCGGCACGCCATATTCGGCTTGAAAAGCGTCAGCGATCATCCGAGTCAGGATGTCTTCGAGATCACCGGGAGGCCAGGGAACAACAAATTGAACCGGCTTTTCAGGGTATTCGGCCGCAGCAATGCCGGGCGCAAGCAGTGTGACGCTGGCCATCAAGCCAGCAAGAATTGATTTCTTAAGCATTGTCGTCTCCATGTTATCCGTGCCCATCGGTTCATTATTTGACACGACGGTGCAAAAATATATTGATCGGAAATTCTTTTTCTGTCAACACTTATGAAGACCCATCCAGTCGGGAATTGGGCAAAACAAAAACAAGACATCGGATACGTTACGTGGGAACCATTACCAAGGCCTTGAATCTTTTGAACTATTTTTCGGTAACGCAGCCGGAAATAGGTCTTTCCGAGTTCCGAAAACTAACCGGCCAAGACAAGGCCACCATTTATCGCCACCTTTGCGAACTCGAATCAAACGGATTTTTAGGGCAAGACCGCCAAACAAGGCTATATCATCTTGGCCCCGCGATATTGCGCTTGGCCAATGTGCGCGAAAAAACATTTCCTGCACGTGACGCGGTTGCCCCGATTGTGGATTCGATCTCTGATACTTTGGGCGAATTGGTGCATGTTTCGGTGTTGCAGGGAACATGCCTTTCACCGCTTTATCATGCAGATATTCACATTCGCGGCACCCGGGTCTATTTTGACGAAGGTGAAATGTTGCCGTTACACGCGACTGCTTCCGGTCTCGCAATGTTGGCTTTTGCGCCGGCGGACCTTCTGGAAGAAGTGATATCAGCCCCGATTCAAAAATTCACCGAAAGCACCATATTAGACCCTAATACACTACGAATCGCCGTTAAAAAAACTCGCCAGCGTAGATTTAGCATAAGCGATGAATCGTTTGAACGCGAAGTTTGTTCTATGGCAACGCCAATTTTTGACAAAGACCAATGCGCCTTTGGCACGTTGGCGGTTGCACTGCCTGCGGGACGGGCAACAGATGAAAAACGCGCGGCAATTGTTGCTGCGCTCATCAAAGGCGGTGAAGATGTTAGCAAGGCATTTGGCGGCTCACTACCGGCAAATTTCAACGAGGAACGTGTTTGATGTCCAGTGATTGCAAGGCGCTCATACTCGATTTTGGCGGGGTTATTTCACGCACATTGTTCGAAACCCATCACTTAACTGAACATGCACTCGGCCTTGCGGCGGGTTCCCTGACATGGCGCGGTCCTTTTGCGCCCGAAACCGATCGGGAATGGCGTGCAATGCAGGCCGAAGAAATATCCGAACGCGATTATTGGCATATTCGCACCCAAGAAGTTGCAAAAATGGTTGGTAAGAACTGGTCGCAAATGTCCGATTTTGTGCAGGCGGCCCGCGGTGCCGATCCCGAAAAAATTATCCGTCCGGAGTTTTTTGAGACGATAGCAGCCGCTAAATCCGCAGGTAAACGGCTTGCGATTTTGTCGAACGAGCTTGATCTATTTTACGGAGAGAAATTTAGGGACCTATTGCCATTTCTGGCAGATTTCGAAGTTATTCATGACGCGACCTACACCAAAACCCTCAAACCGGATCCGCGCGCCTATGGTAATATTCTGCTGGAATTGGGTCTAAAACCAAACGAATGTGTCTTTGTAGGCGATCAATTACGCAACATTGACGGGGCCAAAACCGCCGGTATGAAAACAGTTCACTTTGATGTTCAAAACCCTGCCGAAAGCTATGCAATAGCGCGGCAGTTTTTGGGCATATGATTTAGGAGAAATGACGTGAAAGACGAAAACTTCCTCAAGGAAAATAACGCGCGGCACATGTGGCACCCGATGGCGCACCCTGCCGATAGTCTTGCCAATCCGCCGAAAATTGTCACTGGCGGGTCCGGTGTGCGCATCTGTGATGTCGATGGTCACGAAACCATAGATGCCGTTGGTGGTTTGTGGAATGTGAACCTCGGGTTTTCGTGTCAGCCGGTAAAAGATGCGATTGCAGCGCAACTTGAACAACTCCCCTACTATTCGACGTTTCGCGGCACCAGCAACGACGCCGTGATTGAGTTGAGTTATATGTTGCGTGAATTTTTTGCGCCCGACGGCCTCACTCGCGCGTTCTTTACCTCGGGGGGTTCCGATAGCGTCGAAATTTCGCTGCGGCTTGCCCGTCAGTATCACAAAATCCGCGGCGAAGAAGGCCGCACCAAATACCTGAGTTTGAAAAAGGGCTATCACGGCACCCATACCGGCGGCGCGTCGGTCAATGGAAACGCAAATTTTCGCACGCAATACGAGCCCTTGATGCCGGGCTGTTTTCATATTCCGGCGCCCTATACCTATCGCAATCCGTTCAACGAATCCGATCCTGAAAAATTGGCACAACTCTGCCTTTCTGCATTGGAAGACGAGATCGCGTTTCAGGGCGCCAACACCATTGCAGCGTTTATTATGGAACCGATTTTGGGCGCGGGCGGCGTTATTCCCCCGCATCCTTCGTTCATGCCGGGCGTGCGGGAAATTTGTGATCGCCACGGTATTTTGCTCATCGCGGACGAAGTCATTACCGCGTTTGGCCGCACCGGAAGTTGGACAGGATCGCGTCATTGGGGGGTAAAACCCGATATGTCCTGCACCGCCAAGGCCATCACAAACGGCTATTTCCCGTTCGGGGCAGTGATGATTTCCGATCGTATCGTCGAGGTTTTTGAAACCGACACAACCGGACGCGCAGCAATTGGATCGGGATATACCTATTCGGGGCATCCGGTTGGTGCGGCGGCGGCGATTGCCTGTCTAAAGGAAACCGAACGCCTAAAAGTGAATGAAAATGCCGCTGTGCGCGGTGACGAAATATTTGCAGGATTGCAAAACCTACAGGCCAAACACGAGGTGATTGGTAATATTCGCGGCGGTCACGGCCTTATGTGTGCCCTTGAACTGGTGTCGGATCTCGACAGCAAAACACCGATAGACAAACCAACCGCCGCCAAAATTTACGAGGCCACATATGACGCCGGTGTTATGGTGCGGATTTCCGGCCCCAACATCATTTTGTCGCCCCCTCTGGTGATCACGGCACAGGATGCAAGTGATATTGTTTCTGCACTTGATAGTGGCTTTGAAGCCATAAAATAGTGTCTATCCCACCAGAACTGTCAAATTTTGGAGCAAAAAATGCCAGATAAAACAATCCTGATCGTTGGCACATATGATACCAAAAATGATGAACTGGAATATATGGCCGCGCGCATTCGTGCCATGGGTGGTGGCGCGCTTACCATGGATGTTTCGGTTTTGGGGGATCCGGAACACCCGACCGATCATTCCAAACATGATGTTGCAGAGGCGGGTAACAGTAGCATCAAGGCCGCGATTGATAGCGGCGATGAAAACACCGCTATGCAAATTATGGCGCATGGTGCAAGCATCCTTGCTGCCTCGCTTTTTGACGCGGGAAAATTTGATGGTGTTGTGCTTCTTGGCGGGACAATGGCCACCGATCTCGCGCTTGATGTGTGTCGTGCTTTGCCGTTGGGCGTGCCGAAATACATCGTTTCTACGGTATCGTTTTCCCCACTGATTCCGCCAGAACGCCTATCCGCCGATATTCAAATGATCCTCTGGGCGGGTGGCCTTTATGGCCTGAATTCGATTTGCAAATCATCGCTTTCGCAGGCGGCGGGTGCGGTTCTTGGCGCCGCGCGTGCGGTTGAACCGCCAACTGGCGCGCGGCCGATTGTCGGGATGACATCGCTTGGGTCATCATGTTTGAAATACATGAAAACCCTGAAACCCGCGTTAGAAGAACGCGGTTTCGAAGTTGCGGTTTTTCACGCAACCGGCATGGGTGGCATGGCATACGAGAGTATCGTAGCCGACGGCGGGTTTGTGTGCGTGATGGATTTCGCCCTACCGGAATTGGGTAATTTGTTGGCAGGGTCGGTTGCAAATGGCGGTCAGGACCGGATGCTTAATGCGGGCCGTTCCAAAACCCCGCAAATTATCGCCCCCGGGTGTCTTGATCTGATAGATTTTGCCGGTTGGCAGGATATTCCCGAACGGTATCAGGACCGCCCGTTTCACGCCCATAACCGTTTGATCAAATCCTGTAGCCTGACCGGTGCCGATCGTCGTGAAACCGCGCGCGAAATTGCCAACCGCCTCGCGCAGAGTGATACGCCCGCACATATCATCCTGCCACTGGCCGGCATAGAGGAATGGGACCGCGTCGGTGGCGATACCCATGATGCCCCTGCTTTGGCCGAGTTTTTTGATGAAATGCGCAAATCCGTGCTGGCCCCTGTGCAAATGACCGAACTTGATTGTCATATCAATGATGACGCGTTTTCACAGAAGGCATTGGAAGTTTTTGATGGGTGGGTGGCCGACGGGACGATTAAAATGAAATAATAGGGGCCGGCCCTTGACCTTCCAGTAACTGTAACGCTTATCTATGCCTGAATGAGAACCATTTAGACGGATAATCGCCATGTTGGAACCACATCAAATATCGTTTCAGGTCGACGGAATGACCTGTGCCTCTTGTGTTGGTCGTGCCGAACGCGCCCTTGCTTCGGTGCCTGGCGTGTCCGACGTTTCGGTCAATCTCGCCACAGAATCCGCGCAGGTCACTTTTGACGTTTCGACAAACATTGATACGCTGAGCGACGCATTGACCAAAGCCGGTTATCCTGCGGTGGTTCGCGAAATTACCCTCGATGTTGAAAGCATGACCTGCGCTTCGTGTGTTGGTCGGGTTGAAAAGGCTCTTAATGCGGGGGTCGGCATTAAACATGTTTCGGTCAATCTTGCCACTGAAACCGCCATGGTGCGTTATTACGAA
This sequence comes from Rhodobacterales bacterium, assembly GCA_030950105.1. Classification (GTDB taxonomy): domain Bacteria; phylum Pseudomonadota; class Alphaproteobacteria; order Rhodobacterales; family Rhodobacteraceae; genus JAUZRV01. The sequence continues at coordinate 4,995 of JAUZRV010000073.1, forward strand.
CGTCAAACCGATGTTCCCACGATTGTTGCCTTGGCAACCGCTGCCGGCTATCCGGCAAAGCTCGCCGGGGGGGATACTACGGATCGTGCCGATCAAAAGACCGCAAAAATGATGCGCCTTGGGTGGCTTACATTTATTGCCGCGATTTTTACGCTTCCTGTGTTTGTGGTCGAAATGGGCGGTCACTTTATCCCCGGTATGCACGAATGGGTGATGGCAACCATCGGGCAACAGACGAACTGGATTGGTCAATTCTTACTAACATCCGTGGTTCTCTTTGGGCCGGGTTTGATGTTTTACACCAAGGGGTTTCCGGCGCTATTCAAAGGAGCGCCCGATATGAATTCGCTGGTGGCGCTGGGCACTTCTGCGGCCTACGGCTATTCGGTGATTGCAACCTTTGCGCCGCAAATTTTACCTGAAGGGTCCGCCAATGTGTATTATGAGGCGGCGGCCACTATCGTTGTTCTCATTCTTCTTGGTCGTTATCTTGAGGCGCGCGCAAAGGGCCGCACCGGACAGGCGATTACCAAACTTGCCGGACTTCGGGCAAAAACCGCACGGGTTGAACGCGCTGGGCAGGTGGTCGAACTGCCAATTGATGACATCCTCCTTGGCGACATTATCCACCTGCGTCCCGGTGAAAAAATTGCCGTGGATGGCGAGGTGCAAACCGGCGCGTCCTATGTTGATGAAAGCATGATCACCGGTGAACCGGATCCGGTGCGCAAAGATCAAGGGGCCACTGTTGTTGGTGGCACGATCAATGGCACTGGTGCGCTCACATTCATTGCTACCAAGGTCGGAAACGACACTATGCTGGCCCAAATCATCCAAATGGTGGAACAGGCGCAGGGGGCAAAATTGCCTATTCAGGGTCTGGTGGATAAAATTACCATGTGGTTTGTGCCCGCTGTGATGGTGGTTGCTGCGGTTACAATTCTGGTTTGGCTGGTGTTTGGGCCTGACCCGGCGTTGGGGTTTGCCTTGGTGGCGGGCGTGTCGGTTTTGATTATCGCCTGCCCCTGCGCGATGGGCCTTGCGACGCCGACATCCATTATGGTTGGCACTGGCCGCGCCGCCGAAATGGGGGTTTTGTTTCGCAAAGGCGAAGCGCTGCAACAGCTTAGTGAAACCACCATTATCGCGCTTGATAAAACCGGCACCTTGACCGAAGGCCGCCCCGAATTGACCGATCTCGAGATTTCGGACGGGTTTGACGAAGACACGGTTTTGCGTCTTGTGGCCGCGGTCGAGGAAAAATCGGAACATCCCGTCGCAGAAGCAATTGTGCGCGCCGCCACTTTGCGGGGTCTCGACATACCGGAGGTCGAGAAATTCAAATCTCTTACCGGATACGGGGTTCAGGCCAAAGTGGGCGAGCATACGTTGCTCATTGGTGCGGATCGTTTGATGCAGCGCAAAAAAATTGATCTGGGCGCATTGACCCAAACCGCCGAGGCATTGGGGAAAACCGGAAAAACCCCGCTATATGCGGCGATTGACGGGAAAATAGCGGCTATTATTGCCGTTGCTGACCCGATCAAGCCGACAACAAAGGCCGCAATTGATGCCTTTCATAATCTGGGTCTGAAGGTCGCAATGTTGACCGGCGATAACAAGGCCACCGCCCATGCAATCGCGGGGCAACTGGGTATAGATCACGTTGCTGCCGAATTGTTGCCCCAAGACAAGGTCAAGGTTCTTGAGGATTTGCGCCAAGGTGATCGTAAACTTGCCTTTGTTGGTGATGGCATCAATGACGCGCCGGCGCTGGCCACTGCGGATGTCGGGATTGCCATTGGCACCGGCACCGATGTGGCGATTGAAACAGCCGATGTTGTTCTCATTTCCGGTGATCTTACCGGCGTTGCCAATGCCTTTGAAATCAGCCAGAAAACCATGCGTAATATCAAACAAAACCTGTTTTGGGCCTTTGGTTACAATACGGTGCTGATTCCCGTCGCGGCAGGGGCGATTTATCCTTTTACCGGCTTGTTGCTATCGCCGGTTCTGGCCGCCGGTGCCATGGCAATGTCGAGCGTGTTCGTTTTGACCAATGCCTTGCGATTACGCTGGATTAGACCCGTTATCGAGGTTTCAAAGATCAAACCGCCCCAAACAAATACCCTTGCCCACGCAGCGGCAGAATAGGAAATCAAAATGAATATAGGAGATGTTGCAAACCGTTCTGGCTTGCCCGCTAAAACCATCCGGTATTACGAAGAAATCGGTTTGGTCAAACCGCTACGTGATACCAATGGATATCGCGCATTTCGCGAGCCGGAATTGCATAAACTGGTGTTTTTGGCCCGTGCCCGCGCCCTTGGGTTCACGATTGAGGATTGCCGTGCCCTGTTGGCGCTATATGACGACGAAACTCGTGCTAGCGCCGACGTCAAAAAAATCGCCAATGAACACCTCACGAAAATCGAGGCCAAAATTGCCGATCTCAATTCCATGCGTGATACGTTGTCGCATTTGGTTGATGCTTGTGCGGGTGATCACCGTCCCGATTGCCCGATCTTGCGCAATCTTGGTGCTACGTCGGATAAATCCATCAGAGTTTAGGCCATCATTCGCTATTGAATTTCGTAGGGTCTTCATCATTTTGCGCGCATAGACTACATAGAGAGGAAATGCCGCAAAAGGGACGACGTATGACCAACCATCTCTATCAAAACGACCTGCCGGACGGGCTTGATCTTGGCCCGATTGTGGCGATTGATTGCGAAACCATGGGGCTTAATCCCCATCGTGATCGTCTTTGTGTGGTGCAACTTTCCGGGGGTGACGGCGATGCCCATCTGGTGCAAATCGCGATTGGTCAAACCGAGGCGCCAAACCTGTGTGCGATGTTGGAAAATCCCGAGGTTCTTAAGCTGTTTCATTTTGGCCGCTTTGATATCGCGGCCATGTTCAACGCGTTTGGGGCGCTTACCGCCCCGGTTTATTGCACCAAAATCGCGAGCAAACTGATCCGCACCTATACCGACCGGCACGGCCTTAAAAACCTGCTACAGGAATTGTTGCACGTCGATATTTCCAAACAACAACAATCAAGCGATTGGGGCACTAAAACCCTGAGTGATGCGCAGATCGAATATGCCGCGTCCGATGTTTTATACCTTCATCAACTGCGCGAGGAACTCAACACCCGCCTCGTGCGCGAAGGTCGGATGGAGCTTGCCCAATCCTGTTTTGATTTCCTGCCGACCCGTGCCAAACTTGACCTTGCCGGGTGGCCCGAAATGGATATTTTTTCGCACTAATGGAAAACGCAATAACATTTCTGGAAACCGCCAAACGGGTGATCCGCACCGAGGCCGACGCGTTGACCCAACTCGCCGACGGGCTTGGCGATGGATTCGCGCAGGCGATTGATTTGATGTTGCACGTCAAAGGGCGGGTGATCGTTTCCGGCATGGGGAAATCCGGCCACATCGGCACCAAAATCGCCGCAACATTGGCCAGCACCGGCACGCCGGCCCAATTCATCCACCCCGCCGAGGCAAGTCACGGCGATCTTGGCATGATGACACAGGATGATGTGGTTCTCATGTTGTCCAATTCCGGCGAAACCCCCGAATTGGCGGATATGATCGCCTATACCCGCCGTTTCAAAATCCCGATGATCGGCGTGGCAAGCCGTGCCCAATCGACGCTGTTAAAGCAGGCGGATGTGACCATCGTTTTACCGCAAGCGGACGAGGCCTGTGGAACCGGCGTTGTGCCGACATCTTCGACAACAATGACCCTTGCGCTGGGCGATGCGTTGGCCGTCGCCCTGATGGAACACCGCCGGTTTACCCCCGAACATTTCCGCAACTTTCACCCCGGTGGAAAACTTGGCGCACAATTGTCGCGGGTGCGGGATTTGATGCATACCGGCGAAGCGCTGCCTTTGGTTACGGGTGATACGGCAATGTCCGAAACCCTGATTGTGATAAGTCAAAAGGGTTTTGGCGTGGTTGGTGTGACCGATGCCTCCGGTGACTTAACCGGTATTGTCACCGATGGTGATTTGCGCCGCCATATGGATGGGTTGCTATCGCTTACTGCGGCCGAAGTTATGACAAAAACCCCGCGCACGATTGCCCCTGATGATCTCGCGGAATCTGCCGTCGCGATTATGAACGACCTTAAAATCACGTGTTTGTTTGTGGTTGATATCGATCATACAAATCAGGCGCAGGGATTGCTGCATATCCATGATTGTCTACGCGTAGGGTTGGGATAAATGGCAGCGGGCAACCATTGGCGGGATAATCTACATTCGCGCGTTGTTGCGTGGCTTAAGATCATCTTTCCCCTGATGGCGCTGGCGATCCTTTCGACGGTTTTCCTGCTGTCACGCAGCGTTGACCCGACCAAAACCATTCCCTTCGCCAAAATCGACCTAAAGGAACGCGCCCGTGACCAACGTATCACCGCACCGCATTTTTCCGGCGCAAGCGAGGCGGGCGATTTGCTCACCTTCACCGCCGATTTTGCGCGGCCTGATCCGGACACACCCAACCGTGTTGTGGCGCAAAACCTTGCGACGGAAATACGTTTGGTAAGCGGAACTTTGATAACGTTTTCATCGGCTTCCGGCACAATTGATGAGCCGTCGGATGAAACAATTCTAGAAGGTAATGTGATTATTAAAAGTTCGACAAATTATACCGTGCACACTGAAAAACTCATCACCGGGATGCGTGAAATTCGTGCCGAAACGGCCGGTTTGGTTGAGGCGGTTGGCCCTGTCGGACGTTTTACAGCCGGCAAAATGTTGCTTACGACCAACTCTGATACCGGCGTCACGCATTTGCTTTTCACAAACGGGGTTAAACTGGTATATAATCCCAAACAAACCTCTCAAATACCCGAGGACTAAACCTGTGCCCATATTACGCCTAATCCTGATAGCTTTTTTTATGCTGCTGACCGTTCAACCGGCCACTGCGCAAGGTGCGCTTGTTGCATTTGGCGATGTTAAACAAGACACCGACCAACCTGTTGAGGTCGAGGCCGATTCTCTTGCGATCAATCAAGAAGATGGAACCGCGATTTTTACCGGGAATGTTGTGATAGCGCAGGGCGAAATGCGCCTCTCTGCTGCCAAGGTGCAGGTCTATTATCACGGGGAAACCAAGAAGATAGAGCGCCTGCATGCCACTGGTGGGGTGACGGTCGTGTCGGGGGATGATGCCGCAGAAGGGCAAGAGGCCGATTACAACATCAGCACTGGCAATATCGTAATGAATGGGGATGTTTTGTTGGTGCAGGGCCAAAATGTTCTGAGTGCCGCGCATATGACGATCAACACCAAGACCGGAACGGCCCAAATGGACGGACGGGTTAAAACCATCCTGAATACAGGAAACTAAACAATGGCCGCTCCCGAACTTACCCTCACAGAAGGTGAATCCGGCCTGCGCATGGTCAATCTGCGCAAGAGCTATAACAAGCGCGTGGTGATTCGCGATGTCTCGGTTGAACTTGGCCGTGGCGAAGTTGTGGCCCTGCTTGGCCCGAATGGCTGTGGCAAAACCACGACTTTTTATCTTATTGCCGGTCTGGTTTACCCCGAAGCAGGCCACGTCACCATTGATGGACGCGACGTTACAAATTTGCCGATGTATCGCCGGGCCAAACTCGGAGTCGGCTATCTACCGCAAGAAATGTCGATTTTTCGCGGGCTTAGTGTCGAAGACAATATCGGCGCGATCCTCGATATTAGCCAAAAAGACCGCCATAAACGGCGTGAGCGACTCGAAGAATTGCTATCGGAGTTTTCCATTGAACACTTGCGCCGTGCGCCGGCTCTTGCCCTTTCGGGTGGTGAGCGGCGTCGTGTTGAAATTGCGCGTTGCCTTGCGGCTGACCCGAAATACCTGCTCCTCGACGAACCCTTTGCCGGGGTTGATCCGATATCGGTTGGCGATATCCGGCACCTTGTTGCCGACCTCAAAAAACGTGGTATCGGCGTGTTGATTACCGACCATAACGTGCGGGAAACCCTTGAAATTGTGGACCGCGCCTATATCTTAGATGATGGCAAGGTTCTCATGTCCGGAAGTCCAGAAGAAGTCGTGCAAAATGAAAATGTGCGGCGGGTATATCTTGGCGAAAACTTTAAAATTTCTTAATGTTGACGGTGTTTTACACTGAAAACTAAAAAATATATTTGCCGGTTTCGATTGACAATCCATGTGAAAATAGCCTCAAATAGGGTATGACATTCGCTAGACTCGCACCCGTTACGGACCCCTCTGACCGATCAACGAACCGGTTCGGGATATGTTTGGGGCGATCTGCGGCAATGTTAATTTTCAGCATTCGGATATAAGCGGACCCGTGCGCAGCGCGCCGTGGATCTCGCCCGAATTGTCAACGTAAAAGGAGACAGAATGCGCTATCAAATCAGTGGAAGACAAATCGATATCGGCAACGCGTTGCAGGTTCATGTCAAAGATGTGTTGGGCGCCGTTATGGCCAAATACGCCGAACGCCCGACCGACGCCAATATCATTTTTTCCAAAAGCGCCCATGAATTCGTCTGCGAGGCAACCGTGCATTTATCCACGGGTTTGACTGCGACGGCCAAGGCGCACGAGACCGAAATTTATGCCGCTCTCGACAGTTGTGTTGCCAAAATGGAAAAACAATTGCGCCGCTACAAGCGTAGATTGAAAGATCATCACAGGGATCGCATAGATCCGGTTGAACTTATTGGCGCGTCCTCGTATATCCTCGCCTCAAGTCAGGAAGAAAAAGATTCGGAACCGGAAACTCTGCAACCGATGATCATCGCCGAGATGGAAACAAAGATCCCGTCTTTGTCTGTCGGCGAGGCGGTTATGCAGATGGAATTGGCCCACGCGCCGGTTCTTGTTTTCCGCAATGAAGGTAAGGATGGGTTGAACGTGGTGTATCGTCGTGATGACGGCAACATCGGGTGGATTGATCCATAAATCAGGCGATGGGGCAGGTTTTCGTCCCGCAGCGGTTGGAGCATCGCACCTAAAATGGAAATATCTAATATCCTCAAACCTGAGGCAGTCAAAGTTCTTGCGGCTGCCTCAAGTAAGAAACGTTTGTTGCATGAAATGGGCGATTTGGCACATTCGGCTTATGGGTTTACCCATGGCGATATTGTCGAGGCGTTAACTTTGCGTGAAAACCTTGGACCGACCGGCGTTGGGCACGGGGTGGCTTTGCCGCACGCGCGCCTGCCCGGTATCACAGATGTTGCCGGCACGTTTATTCTGCTGGAAAAGTCGGTTGATTTTGAATCCGTTGATCGCCAACCCGTCGATATCATCTTTGGTCTGTTTGCACCGGAAGATGCCGGTGTTGAGCATCTCAAAGCGCTGGCATTGATTTCTCGCACTTTGCGCGATGCGGCGATTTGTTCAAAATTGCGCGCCAACACCGATGCCTCTACCCTCTACACCATCCTCACCGAGGCACGATCGGCGCAGGCGGCCTAATGCATTTCGCGTTCAATAAGGGAATCAAATTGAACCTGGAATACCTTAACGCCAGCGATCAAATCCAAACATAAGATAATCGCGTTGGTAAATATTGCTAACGCGGTCCTCGATGTCGGCATCGTATATGTCAGCCAATGCAAAAGGGTGATCATCGGGTGCTCTTTTGATTTCGGCGGCGTCGCTATATCCGACTTGGTTGGCAAGTGCAGGCAAATATACCTCCATCTCGTCTTCACGAATGATAATATCGGGCAGTGCAAATTGCCCCATGCCCTGAATTTGTGCCGATTGCGTTGACCAACAAGCATCAACCCGAATACTGGTTTGGCCCGCAAGGTTGGCCTGCAAGAAATCGAGAAACGCCATAAAGGCCGTGCGATGGGCCGCGATATCGTATTCTGTGCCAATTTCCTGTTCTGGAATCGGCAGTTTATAGCGTTTGCGCAGGGTGCGCCGGATCGCAACAAACCCGCCTGGCCCGACATTTAAAATGCGTCGGCAAAATGTATCATGCGCGCGCAACACCGGATGGCGCACCACGGTGAAACTGCGATGTCCGACGTGGCCGCGTTTCCATTGGCGGAGGGATTTCTGGTTAAATTTCACCAACAAATATTCGCGCCCAACACCATCTACCGCCGCCAGCCAATCGCAAACTTGGTCTTCTGGTCCGGAACGCACCGGCAAATATAGCAACCCCGCCTTGGCCGCCGCCACATATCCGGGCACAAATGGTCCGCGCCTCGGTTCAAAATTGGGCGTGCGGGTAAGGTTGAACTGATCAAGCTGCGCCAACGCTTGTTCCATCTCGCTAAAATTGCTGACTTTTTGCGAAATCGGGCTGGGGTTTTGCCGTTTAAGGCTCTTGTCGAGACCTTCAAGTTCCTCGTCAACCCCGAGATATCGTGCCAATCCGTTCATCACCTCGATATCCTGAAGATCCTCATAGGCGACATAAAATGCGGTTTGGCCGCTGGTTTGCAAACTGTTCAAAACCCTGATCTGGAATTCCTGCAACGCCTCAAGATGGGCTTTGAATTCGTCGGCATCAAATTTTGCTTTTTCCGATTTGCGTCGTTTCACATCGGTCAATTTCCATTGTCCTGTCGCCTGCGCGATTTTCCAAGACACATAACTATCCACCGGATTTCTTGTCAGGATAATCTTGGCACAGCGCCGATCCTCGACAACAAGATCAAGAACCCGCGGATCATGATCATGAAAAAACCGAAACCCGCCGATGCCCACGGTTTGTTCGCGGATCGTATCCATCAAACGGCCCGGGTCACTGTCGCGCATTGCCTGGGTAACGCCCAAAATCTCGCTTTTGTTCGGGTAGCCAATGAAATGTGGATTAAATGCCTCGCCGTGGCAGGTGATCCCGTCAAAAGCATTCAAATTTGTTTCCAGAAAATTCGATCCGGTGCGCATTTCTGCGAACACCACAAAACTGTCAAAGCTGTTATTCATTATTGCACCAGATACGGTTTACGGGGTTTTTGGTTCGCTGACGGTTCATCAAGCATAACAGGAAAGTCGCCCATAAGATGTGGATGCATGCCCTGATTTTTCAGATTTTGCAGAAATTTCCCAAAGCCGCTCAAATCCGACATTTTTGGCACTTCGGCCAATCTATGCAGGGTTTTATGGCCGATTTCATCAATTATGGATTGCAACGGCTCCATTGGTGCCTCGATAAATTCGGCCATGGTCCAAATCCGGATGCGCGCTTTGGCAAAATACGAGCGCAGAATATCCAGATGTTCGCTTTCGATCTTTTGCAACAACGCGGCTTCTGTTCGAATATCGGCGAAATTGCGGTTGGATTTGAACAAAGGCACCGCCCACGCCCCGCTAATGACCGAAATTTGCGCATTCGGATCTTTGGCGATATCCCAACAAATTTCTTGACTGTCGTTCGGGCCGAATTGAAAACACTGGCGCTCACCTCGGGTATTCCAGATCAGACTGGTCAAAAACGCCTTTGGATTATAATCGCGGGTTAGGGCGCTATCGCTGAGTGCGCCGTTGATCTCTGATTGTTGGCCACTGTATTGAACCCGATCAGGATCAAAAAGATGCCCGTGGACCCGCGCACCGGTGGTTTTTTCAAGCCAGGGTTCAAAATCCTCAAACAGATCGCTAAACCCTTGAAAAACCGAATATTGCCCAGAGGTTACACCATTATCCCAACCGTCGTTGGGAAACCGGCTTTGCATATACAAACCCGCACGCCCGCGTGTCCGGCGATCGACAGCCTTGGCAAAAATCCGGTCAATCTTGCCTGGATTGGGCTCGGTTTTTTTCAACGCACCCGCCGCATCGGTTAGAAATGCCTGATAAAGACGATCGGCACGTGGCCAGATCTTGCGCGCGACAAAACAATCGGAACGGCGCAACAGTTGCAGGTGATCGTCATAGAAAATATGTGGCTTGCCCTGAAAATCGAATTTGGAAAGGGTAAGGGAGCGGCTCTCGATCTGGGTTGAATAAAGGCGGGTCAGGGTCTGAAAATAGCTCTCGTCCGGTATCCATACCTTGGAAAAATACTTGTCATATGTCTCGCGGTCGGGGTCTTGCAAAATTGCCGACAGGGTTTGACGGGTCAGGCACCACCATTGCGACCCCATATGTGGAGTGATCCCGTTGGGAATTTTACGTCGGAAATGTATCCGCCGCTGCAAGGCAACATAACGATCAAACAAATACCTGTGCCGCTTCCACGAAAACGGGAATCGCATGGTAAACCGCTCTTTATCAAGGCCGCCCACCGTCCATGGAACATCGGCGGTTGTTGCCGATTCTATAAAATCGGTGCGTGGTCGGTTGCCGAGGTATTCAATCAATTCCTCAACCGGGCGCAGCGGCAGGCACGACCCCGACGAAAGATACACATGCCGCACCTCGGGAAACTGCGTAAGCATCAATTCCGACGCGCTTTGCGATGCCGCAACAATTCCCCAAGTGCCCCATTCACACATGTGTCGTTTGGAAAACAGGATGTCGGGCGTATCCGAGAGCGATTTAACAAAGGCACTATGGGTTTCGCGATCAACGGACGCGTCGACGTGGATCACCACGGGGCAACCAAAGCTTGCCCAATGACGGGCGGCCTGCTCGGCCCGATCGAGGGCCGTATGCACCAACATGACTATTCCGACGCTCAACAAAACCCTCCCTTCATCATGCCCAGTTCCCCTTTGACATCAGGCCCAGAATTTCCAATTGCCGCCAGTTAATATATTTCTCCGACCATTTGCACCAAAGATCGGGGTCATCTTTGGCGCTGTCGGAATAGGCCAGATATTCCACACTCCCGCTATAATGTTGCTTGCGCTCAAGCTCCTCCGCGGCCTTTGTCGAAAACGTATCAAGAAATTTGGTATGCAGCAAAATACCCGACGCTTTTTCCCCTCCCCATTCATCATAGACAAGGTTCAACCCGCGTGGCAGCAGCATATGTGACGAACTTACGTAGGTGTATTTGCGGTCCCATTTTACCAGCGGAATTTTGTTCAACGCAGGGGCTAATGCCGGTTTATCAGGGAAAAATACCCGCGACCGTGGCCCGCCTTGTATCCACAAATTGCCGAACTTCTTGTTTTTCTGAATCGAATAATTGCCAGAATCAAACCATGCGGCGATTTCAAGCGGATCTTGCCCCGCGCGATATGGTTGTGCATCGAGTCGGCCCTTTGGATACATATCCAGAAGCATCGCCCCAAACGATTTGATAGACGACGCATCAAGCCAATCGGTGAGGGCCCGCAAAGGTCGCGTATCACAAAACGGATAAACCAGAAATTCATCAGGATCGACAACCAAAGCCCAATGGCCATGGGCATATCTGGTTTGCAGCCAATTTAGCCAATCAACCCCGAACCGTGATCGTTTATAACTTTTCCTGGAATGCCACAGAGATACATCCGGTTGTTTGGCTAAAAAATCGACCGACCCGTCAGAGGAATCATTATCAACCATCAGGAAATGATTGACCCCCATATCGCGGTAATAATCGAGAAAATACGGCAGGCGCACGTCTTCGTTGCGCAGGGTCGAAAACACCAGAATATCGTCGCGTTTGATGGTGCTGGTGCGATCCGCAATAGAAGACAATTCCCGTCGCTTGCGAAAGGCGCGGATGCGCCAGCGTTTTCGTTGCAGCCGAAGCCGATATGATTGAACAGCGCCCAACCGAATACCCTTTGCCCTAACAGTAAACCCAGCGTTTCAAATCAACTATCACATAGCCTTTAAGACAATGTTGAAATGATCGCCCCATTTCGGCGGATCAAAGGGTTTTTCCCCGATGTTTTCCGCTTTTTGGCCTGTCCTGTAATCTTCTGCCAGATTTATTATTGTCTTGCGCCAAAGATAACGATCCTTGACCTCTGCGTAAACGGGGGTATCGCCAAGAACTTCGTGGAATATGTCCAGATTGTCACAGACCACCGGCACCCCTAGCATCACCGCCTCGATGGGCGGAAGTCCGTAACCCTCGGCAAAGCTTGGAAACAGCATCGCCGCCGCGCCTTGCACCAATGCCGCCAAGGCACCGTCTTCCAATCCGTTCATTTCTTGAACCGCGCCATTTACCGGTAAGGCATTAAGGCGCGCAAACACCGCTTGGTTTTGCCATCCGCGCTTGCCGCAAATATAGAGATCTGGGATATCTTCGCGCGCCATTTCATCGGCAAAACTGTCCCAGATATCCAACAATAGTGCATGGTTTTTACGTGGCTCAATGGTGCTAACATATACAAAATAGGGCGATTTTTTTCCGATTTTTGCGGGCAGGGCCTTGGGATCCGGCACCACTATTTCCACACCAAGGGGCGCAATTACGCTCTTTGGGACCCCCCCCCATTTCGACATGTGCCGCTCTGCGTTACGTTTTGTGCAGGCGGAATTGTAAATGACCACATCGCCCCACGCGCGCGTGCGCCGCAACTTTTCACGAAATGCAATCACTGATTCCGGTGTTTGATATTGCGGATAATCAAGCGGAATAGTGTCGTGAATCATGATCACGATCCGCGCCTTTATACCGTAACGCAGCCCGTTCATCATCCGGTCGGTGAGATTGGATTGCCCGACATTGAAATACGCAATTCCCGTGGGCAAATGCTGTGCCAACATTTTGGGTAACTGCCGAGGCCGACAGCGCGCGATTGCAAACCGGCGCACATCCGATTGTGCCCGCTTCACCGGCCCCGAGGTGCGAATAGCCAGCCGTGACAGCCGGTCAACCGGTCCCCAATTCACCTCGTGATTGAAGCGTTCCAACAGGCCGTTCATACCCGCACGATCCAAAATGGCATAGCCAAGCGTGGTCCGTATCAGCGCAAAACAAGGCTCTGAATTGGCTAAAAACGCCCGTAAATACGCCAATTCAACCCGATCAATACCGGTCAAAATATTGCCTGCGCGGCTAATCAACCGTGACAAATCAAGAAGTCGCGCAGAGGGTTTGCTATTTGTCATAATGCCCTGTTTGATGCCACCGCCATGCGTCCTTGATCATGATCGGAAGGGTTGATCGCAGTGGTTTCCAACCCAATTCCGCCGCAGCGCGCGTTGATCCGGAAACGAGCTTTGTCGCGTCGCCCGCCCGCCGTGGCCCGGTATTGAACGGCACTTCGCGATTGGTGGCGACCTTGGATTGATCCATCACCTCGCGCACCGAAAACCCCGTGCCAGTGCCGAGATTGAACACCCAGCTTCCCTTGCCCTCAAGCAACCATTTCAGACCCAAAACATGCGCGTCCACCAAATCACAGACATGCACATAGTCGCGAATACAGGTGCCATCCGGTGTGTCATAATCGGTGCCAAATATGGTGAGAGCATCGCGTTTTCCCGCTATCGCATCAAGAATAAGCGGGATCAAATGGGTCTCGGGTTGATGAAATTCACCCACTTCGGCATCGCGATCTGCGCCCGCGACATTGAAATAGCGAAAAATCACATGCTTAAGGCCATAGGCCGCTTCAAAATTCGCCAATATGTCCTCAATGGCCCGTTTGGACGCGCCATAGGAATTGATCGGGCGCTGCACACAGTCCTCATCAAGCACGACATTGTCCTGATCGCCATATGTTGCACAGGTCGATGAAAACACGAAATTTTTGCAGCCATGCGCAGCCGCGGATTCGATCAATGCCAAAGATCCGCCAACATTGTTATCCCAATAAATCCCCGGTTTTTCCATGCTTTCGCCAACTTGCGAAAGCGCGGCAAAATGCATCACTGCAACCGGATCATACTTATCAAAAACTTCGTCCACGCGGGCGCGATCCCGTAAATCGCCCTGTTCAAAGGGGCCAAATTTCACCGCGTCCTGCCATCCCGTGCACAGATTATCAAAGGTGACCGGCGTATATCCGGCGGCCTTTAACGCTTTACAGGCGTGCGACCCAATATAGCCCGCGCCGCCTGTTACCAATACTGTCTTCACTTTTTTGCCCTTTTCTATTCGGCGGCTTTTTCCATGTGAACAATATCGTGTAGATACCGTGAAAGATCATCCCGCAGATCGTCGCGCGCCAGCGCAAAAGCAACAGTCGCCTGCAAAAATCCGGCTTTGGATCCACAATCAAACCGCTGACCGCGAAACCGGAATCCGTAAACATCATTGCCATTGGCGATGTCCTGGGCAATGGCATCGGTCAATTGTATTTCACCGCCCGCACCCGATTTGATCTGGTTCAGGTTCCTGAAAATGCTTGGTTGCAGGATATAACGCCCAATGACGGCAAGATTCGACGGTTCGGTTCCCGAGGCCGGCTTTTCAACCATACCTTTGACGGACACCAGCGATCCCATATCTTCCTTGATATCCAGAATCCCGTAAGAAGACGCTTTGTCGGGGGCCACTTCCATCGCCGCAACGATATTGCCGGGGGTTTCTTCATAGGCCTCGACCATCTGTTTAAGACAGGGCGTTTCCGCGGCAATCACATCATCGGGCAGGATCACGGCAAATGGTTCATTGGCGATCAATCGCCGCGCACACCACACCGCATGACCAAGCCCGAGCGCCTTGTGTTGACGGATATAGGCAATGGCGCCGCTGTCCATATAAGTGCTTTTCAAAGTGTCGAGCAATTCGGTTTTGCCCTTTTTACGAAGATCCGCCTCAAGAATCGGAGAATGATCAAAATAGTCCTCTAGCGCCCCTTTGCCGCGCGAGGTCACAAAAATAAATTCTTTGATACCGGCTTCGCGGGCTTCATCAATGGCGTATTGGATCAAGGGACGGTCAACCAGTGTCATAATTTCTTTTGGCACTGACTTGGTTGCGGGTAAAAAACGGGTGCCAAGTCCTGCGACTGGAAAAATCGCTTTGGTTATCTTTTTTCTCATAATTTTTCCTTCAAATACCGTCAGCTGAAATCGTGCGTTGTTCAGCGTGGAAATCATTACATGTTCAAATGTGAAGAAACATCAAAATTACGCTGAAATCGTGGCCAATTCGGGCAAAAACTATGAATTGTGCTAAAATTCGCTCTAATTATCGGGTATGCCACGTTGTCTGGCCACGCGCGTAGTTTCACCTTTCAACCTTTGCGATAGTGTAACCGTTTGAAATAACGCCTGAGTTCGCGCGCTTCGCCCAAATAGGCCGCCGCGCTGTTCCCAATATCCACCTTTTCGAAATCTGACATGATGAAACAATGCGGTGTGCGTAAATGTGAAAACCGAAACCGTATCGCCTTGTGCCGCCAGTTTCCTTGCCATTTTACGCAGCCGCCATTTGCTCCAGATTCTGCCCGCCAATACGTGCGATTTTCCGGTTGCGCGGCTTTGGAATCCCAAGAAATCCTCGCCCGAATTTTTCACGGGCACAAGCGGATCAATAGCGCGCTCCAGCCCTTGCGCATATCCATCGTGCAGCGTTTTCATCAACTGCGCCAC
Organism: Rhodobacterales bacterium; assembly: GCA_030950105.1. Taxonomy (GTDB): domain Bacteria; phylum Pseudomonadota; class Alphaproteobacteria; order Rhodobacterales; family Rhodobacteraceae; genus JAUZRV01. Next base: position 20,393 of record JAUZRV010000073.1, read on the forward strand.
ATCACGCGGTTCGATCAATCCGTTTACCATATGAGCGATGGCCTTTTGGTGATGTTCTTTTTGAAACGCTACCCAACGCTTGTCATGGCGTTCAATCGGGCAATGCTTGCGCAAAAACACCGCAAGGCTCGCGCCAATTTCAGTAAGATCAATCGCGGCCCGGCTGGCCTTTCTACGTGTGCTCGGGGCGTATGCGTGATGGACCTCTGCCAACGGTGATATTGCGGTTTGGTGGCCCACTGTAGCGAGCCGCAGATTAAGATCGGTCTCGTCAAGATAGAACCGAAATAGCGGATCAAACCCGCCGATATTAGACACTATATCACGCCGTATCGCCATATTCGTGCCTTCGGTCTTGATCGCGTTGCCGTTTCTCGGAGTTAGAATTGTCGGCTGGTTTTCATCAATAACAAGGTCAAATGCCGCGCCATTTTGGGTGATTTCCCGCGCTTTCCATTGAAAACTGATCCCGTTGCGCCCACGCACAAACCCGCCAACAGTTGCGACGTCGGGGTTTTCAAACGGCTGCACCAGATGGGTCAACCACGCCGGTTCGGGCACCGCATCGTCATCTATGAAGGCAACGATATCCCCTGCCGCCTTTGAAATCCCCAAATTGCGCGCCACCGAAATATTGGCCTCGTCAAAATCGACAAGTTTGACCTTGTCGGAAAAATCGGATTTCCGCACCGCATCGGCACCATCAGGGTCTGCAACGACAATGATTTCGTAATTGGAATAAAGCAGCCGCGACACCCCGTTTAGACACAACATCAAGGTCTGCGGGCGGTCCCGACTGACAATAACGATGCTAACAGACAGAGCGTCGTTTTGGGTCATTCCATGCCCATTTCCGCCATCATAGACTCTATTTTTGGCACATCCTCGGGGTTGTTCAGCTCCCAGAATTGCCGCCCGCGTGCCGCGACCTCGACACAGAGAACCGGCCTGCCGCGTTCCAGAAACCGGAGTTGTTCCAGCCCTTCAAGATGTTCAAGCGGCCCACTTTCCCAAAGCGGATAAGCGGCCAGAGCCGACGGGCGATAGGCATAGACCCCGACATGGTGAAAAACCGGCGTATCGTCAGCGTTTTCATAGGTCTTTGGCGTGAACGGAATCACCTCTTTGGAAAAGAATAATGCGTGTCTATCCTTGCTAAATACGGCTGTTGTTCCGCCCACACGACCGGCGCGGCGATCTTCCAGAAGGCTATTGAGGGTGCGTCCATCACAACGCAAAACCGGCGTGGCCACTTCGGCCATCGGATCGGCGCGCAACCCTGCCACCAGATCTTCGATAAACCAATGTGGGGTCAACGGCGCGTCGCCTTGTAGATTGACCACAATATCGTAACCGCCGCCAATGTTTTCCAACGCTTCGGCACAACGTTCGGTTCCGTTGCCGCAATTTTCCGAGGTGATAACCACTTCGGCGCCAAACCCAATAGCGGCCTGTTGAATACGCGTATCATCGGTTGCAACCACAACCCGATCCACGCCATCCACCTGACAGGCCGCCCGCCAAGACCGCTCAATAAGGCTCTGTTCCACCCCGTTTGCCCCTTTTAGGGTGACCAACGGTTTCCCGGGATAGCGGGTTGATGCATAGCGGGCGGGGATGACAACCAGAACCGACATCAGGCGTTTTTCAATTCAACAGAGGGCGTATAGGCGATGAAAAACGGGTTGGCATAGATGTCTTTGCCATAGGTAAGCGGCGTGTGGTCATCAAACCGCACAACCTTGCCCCCGGCACCGGATAGCACCGCGTGACCTGCGGCTGTGTCCCATTCCATCGTGCGCCCAACGCGCGGATAAATATCGGCCTCGCCGGTCGCTATCAGGCAAAACTTCAAAGAAGACCCTGCGCTTTTCATATCCTTGACCGCATATTTGTTGATGTAATCATCCGTCGCCTGATCACGATGCGATTTGGAGGCGACCACCAAAAGCGCTGAATTGTCTGCATTAGACACTGAAATCGGGGTAAGCGCGCCAATTTCATCCTTGGCCAATGCGCCGGTTTCTTCAACCGAGGTGCCATCGGCAAGTGTAAAAAACATCCGGTTCCTGGCGGGGGCATAAACCACACCACGCGTTGGCACTCCATGTTCCACATAGGCGATATTGACCGTAAAATCCCCGCGCCGGTGAATAAATTCTTTGGTGCCATCCAGCGGGTCAACAATCAAAAACGTGTCGCCCTTAAGCGCATGACTGTCGGATTGTTCTTCTGTCACCAAAATCACATCGGGAAATGCGCGCCGTAGCCCTTGGGAAATGATCGCATCCGCCGCTTCGTCTGCGGCGGTTACCGGGCTATCGTCGGATTTGGTTTTGATCTCGAAATCATCGGAATTGTAGATTTCCATGATTTTGTCGCCCGCCAACAATGACAGTTCCCGCATGACCACAGCCAGTTTTTCATAGTCCATTAAAGACCCCTACGATTGTCTATCGCCAACCCGAATAGCGAAATGTTGAAAAAAATATTTTTGCCTTTATGATACGGCCCTAACAGAACAGCAAGAATTCCGTGGCACAAAGACCACAAACAGGCAGAACGGTAAAAAGATGTTACAGGATTCCAGACGAACCTCCGGATTTATGGCGGCCTATGTGCTGTTGGATCTGATTTTTCATTCCATCGTGCGTATGGTGCGTAAAACCCATCGAAATGCAATTATGTCGATTTTGATGAACATGATGCAAATGGCAATCATGGTGCTGGCGTTTTATGTAATGTTCTCTGTTCTGGGCCTGCGCGGTTCGGCCATTCGCGGTGATTTCCTGCTTTATATCATGTCCGGTATTTTTCTTTATATGACCCATTCCAAAACCTTGGGCGCGGTTGCGGGTTCCGAGGGACCGGCGTCACCGATGATGAAGCACGCACCGATGAATACCATCGTTGCCATCGCTGCTGCCGCACTTGGCACGCTCTATATTCAGGTGCTCGCTCTGGTTGCCATTTTGTTTATATATCATGTTTCCATCACACCTGTCGTTATTGAACAACCTATTGCGGCCTTCGGGATGCTGTTAATCGCGTGGTTTACCGGATTGGCGCTGGGTGTTGTTTTGCTGGCGCTCAAGCCGTGGTTTCCCAGCTTTGTCAAAATATTCACGACCATTTATCAGCGCGCCAATATGATTGCTTCGGGCAAAATGTTTGTCGCCAACTCGTTGCCCTCTTATATGTTGGCGATGTTTGACTGGAACCCGCTGTTTCACAGTATTGATCAATCGCGCGGCTTTGTTTTTATCAATTATCTACCGCGTTACAGCAGCTATCAATACCCGCTTCTTGTCGGCGTTATTTTTCTCATGATCGGGCTAATGGGCGAATTTTATACGCGTAAATACGCCTCGGCAAGCTGGGAATCCCGTCGATGAAATACCTTGTTTATTTGATGATAGCGCTCTTGCCGGTTTCGACACTTGCCGCCAATTTTCCCGCGTTTTATGATGTCACAGGTGTTGCCGCCGACGACACTCTTAATGTGCGCGCCGGTCCGATGGGCACCGATCAAAAACTGGCAGAATTAGGTCCCAACCAGAGCAATATTGAAATCGTCGCTGTTTCCGAAAGCGGAAAATGGGGACTGCTCAACATTGGCGAACGGTCGGGTTGGGCGTCTATGCGGTATCTGAAACGGCAACCGGGGCAAGATGCAAACGCCATGCCACGGCAACTGTCGTGTTTTGGGACCGAACCATATTGGGCGCTGGATATTGGTGAAGACCCCGAAATAAAATTTACGCTTGCGGGCAATCCCGAAGAATCCCTGCGTGTGCAAAACCTAACCCGTTCCAGAAACAATACCGGCAAATATGGTATGACCGCCCAAGGCGCATTGGGTTTCATGACCGCAAGCATGACGGCGGCATTGTGCAACGACGGCATGTCGGACAGAAATTTTGGCATTTCGGTTGATATCATAGTGGGTTCATCGCAATTTTCCGGTTGTTGCACGCTTGTGCCGTAAAATCGGGAATTGGCCCGATTTAACCGTCTATTATCGGATTTAGCGGCCAATTCCCCTCGGGTTCGTCCAGATAGTCAAAAATAATTCGGATTCATCACATCCTTTCCCATCCAGTGGTTGCAGCAGCTATGCCGCCTCCCTATATACGCCGAGAAGCGCGGTGAATGTCACAACAAACACCGCAAATAGTCGGGATACGGGCGCCATAACGGACCGGTATTCTTCATATCGCCTTAAGTAAGAAGGGATCATTCTCATGGCCAAAGTAATTGGTATCGACCTCGGAACCACAAACAGCTGCGTTGCGATCATGGACGGCAGTCAACCCCGCGTTATCGAAAACGCCGAGGGTGCGCGCACCACGCCATCTATTGTTGCGTTTACCGACAATGAACGTCTTGTCGGACAGCCTGCCAAACGTCAGGCAGTGACCAATCCGACAAACACAATTTTCGGCGTAAAGCGCCTTGTTGGTCGTCCTCTCAAGGATCCGAACCTGCAAAAAGACATGAAAAACCTGCCGTTCAACGTGATTGATGGCGGTGGCGGTGCCGCGTGGATCGAAGCGCAAGGCGAAAAATATTCGCCATCGCAAATCTCTGCGTTTATCCTTGGTAAAATGAAAGAAACCGCCGAGAGCTATCTTGGCGAAGAAGTGACCCAAGCGGTGATCACCGTTCCGGCCTATTTCAACGATGCCCAACGCCAAGCCACCAAAGATGCCGGTAAAATTGCCGGTCTCGAAGTGCTGCGTATCATCAACGAACCCACTGCTGCGGCGCTCGCTTATGGTCTCGACAAAAAAGAAACCCATACCATCGCGGTTTATGACCTTGGCGGCGGCACGTTCGATGTGACAATCCTTGAAATCGACGACGGTTTGTTCGAAGTGAAATCCACCAATGGTGATACATTCCTTGGTGGTGAAGACTTTGACATGCGTATCGTCAACTATCTCGCCGAAGCTTTCAAAAAAGAAAACGGCGTTGATCTGACCAAAGACAAAATGGCCCTGCAACGCCTGAAAGAGGCGGCTGAAAAGGCCAAAATCGAACTGTCATCGACCACCCAAACCGAGATCAACCAGCCGTTCATTACCATGGGCGCCGATGGTCAACCGTTGCACATGGTGATGAAACTCACCCGTGCCAAGCTCGAACAACTGGTTGGGGATCTGATCAAGGCCTCGATGAAACCATGCAAAGAGGCGCTCAAGGATGCGGGCCTCTCGACAGGTGACATTGACGAAATCGTATTGGTTGGCGGTATGACCCGTATGCCAAAAGTGATCGAAGAAGTGACAAAATTCTTCGGGAAAGAGCCACACAAAGGCGTTAACCCCGACGAAGTTGTTGCCATGGGTGCCGCCATTCAAGCCGGTGTTCTTCAGGGCGATGTCAAAGATGTTGTGCTTCTTGATGTGACACCTTTGTCGCTTGGTATCGAAACATTGGGCGGTGTTTTCACCCGTCTGATCGACCGCAATACCACGATCCCGACCAAGAAGGCGCAAATCTTCTCGACCGCCGAGGACAACCAGAACGCCGTGACCATCCGTGTGTTCCAGGGCGAACGTGAAATGGCCGCCGACAACAAGATCCTTGGTCAATTCAACCTCGAAGACATTCCGCCATCGCCACGCGGTATGCCGCAAATCGAAGTGACCTTTGACATCGACGCCAACGGCATCGTGTCTGTGGGCGCCACCGACAAGGGCACCGGCAAAGAGCAGACCATTACCATTCAGGCCTCGGGCGGGTTGTCCGATGCCGACATCGAACAAATGGTCAAAGATGCCGAAGAAAATGCCGAGTCCGACAAAGAGCGTCGGGAGCTGATCGAGGCGAAAAATCAGGCCGAAAGCCTGATCCATTCGACCGAAAAATCGATGGAAGAACATAACGACAAGGTTGATCCAACCACCATCGAAGCGATTGAGCTGGCGATTGCCGCGCTCAATGACGATCTGGAAACCGAAGATGCGGCTAAAATCAAATCCGGCATCCAGAACGTGACCGAAGCGGCGATGAAACTTGGTGAAGCGATTTATAAAGCTGCTCAGGCCGAGGCCGATGGCGGTGCCGATATGGATGGCCCGACAGATGTAGATGACGACATCGTAGATGCCGATTTCGAAGATCTGGATGGCGAAAAACGCGGTTAAGCGGCCGAAATTTGTGGAATAGGCCGGTCTGCTTTTACGCAGGTCGGCCTGTTGCATTTAGAATAAAGGAGATTTCTCATGGCAAAACGTGATGTTTACGAGATCCTTGGTGTTGCCAAGGGGGCCTCGGCCGACGAAATCAAAAAGGCCTATCGCAAGAAGGCCAAAGAACTGCATCCCGACCGCAATACCGATAACCCCAAGGCCGAGGATGAATTTAAAGAGGTCAACGGGGCCTACGAGATCCTGAAAGATGCCGAGAAAAAAGCAGCTTATGACCGTTATGGCCATGCAGCCTTTGATGGCGGTATGGGCGGCGGTGGTCGCGGTCATCCCGGTGCCGGTGGTCAGGGCGATTTTTCAAGCGCATTTTCCGACGTGTTTGACGATTTGTTCGGCGATTTCATGGGTGGCCGTCAGGGCGGCGGTGGCGGCGGACGTCGTGCTTCTCGCGGTTCGGACCTGCGTTATAATTTGCGGGTTTCCCTCGAAGATGCCTTTGCCGGATTGCAAAAAACCATCAATGTGCCGACATCGGTTTCTTGTGATGAATGTGACGGATCGGGTGCTGCTGGCGGGGCTGAACCATCAACTTGTCCGACATGTTCCGGCATGGGCAAAGTGCGCGCCCAACAAGGGTTCTTTACGGTTGAACGCACCTGTCCGACCTGTTCGGGCCTTGGCCAGATCATCCAGAATCCGTGCAAAACCTGCCATGGTAATGGTCGCGTTGAAAAAGATCGCTCGTTGAGCGTGAACATTCCCGCTGGCGTTGAAACCGGCACCCGAATTCGTCTCGCTGGCGAAGGCGAGGCCGGAATGCGCGGTGGCCCTGCGGGTGATCTCTATATTTTCATAGAGGTTAAGCCGCATAAATTGTTCGAACGCGAGGCCAACAACCTGTTCTGCAACGTGCCGGTCTCTATGGCCACGGCGGCACTGGGCGGCGACATCGAAGTGCCGACCATTGACGGTGGGCGCTCGCGGGTGAAAATCCCCGCCGGAAGCCAATCTGGCCGCCAAATGCGCCTGCGTGCCAAAGGTATGCCGGCGCTGCGTGGCGGCGGTCCTGGTGACATGTTTATTGAGTTGGCGGTTGAAACCCCGGTTAATCTAACCGGCAAACAAAAAGAGCTGTTGCGTGAATTTGAAGACCTCTCCGAGGAGAACAACCCGAATTCCCACAACTTTTTTAGTTCGGTCAAATCCTTCTGGGAATCAATGAAAAGCTAGGCCCGTAGAAACCTACATGATCTTGGAACGGCACTGCAATTTTGCGGTGCCGTTTTTTGTGTGCTTGTCGTGGCGGAAGGTCCGAAATTTGTCACCGATCGTGCGCGGCGTTAATCGTGCGAACGGCCTACTTTGCGTATGCACGAAAACCACACGTTATCCGTAGGTTTTTGACTCTGTTCGTGATTCGAAATCTTAACGCCCTAATTTCCGCCGAGGTTTTTGGCCGATTGTTTGATTGCGTCATACTGACCAGAGGGGCGGAACCGCCACAAATAGCCCGGCAATACCGCGCCAAGCGCGACGGGTTCAATCCCGAGATCGGCGAATGATTTTGCGTCTTGCGAAACCACATTATCCACCCGCAATGCCTTGACCTGATCGCGGGTAACAATTGTGTTCTTGAATATCCCAAGCGAAATTTTCTGTGTCATATCAAGAACAAAGCCCATAATTCTACCCGCCCAGAACGGCAGGTTTATCACCAGACGACGCCGGTTAATGGTGTCGAGCAATTGTTCAATCAAGGCGTCCAATGTGCGTGTTTCCGGCCCGCCAAGTTCATAAACGCCGCTTTCGGTGTTGCCCTCAACCGCCATCGCAGCCGCTTGTGCCACATCGTCCACAAAAACCGGCTGAAACAGGGTATTTCCGCCAACCAGCGGAAGAATCGGTCCCCAGCGCGTCATCGCCGCAAACCGGTTGAAAAACCCGTCTTCCGTGCCAAACATCACCGATGGCCGCAAGATTACGGCACTTGGAAAGGCTTGCAAAACGGCCTCTTCACCCAAGGCTTTGCTGCGTAAATATTCGCTTTTGCTGTTTTTGTCGGCCCCGATTGCGGACACATGCACAAGGCGCGAAACACCCATTTCCGCGGCGATCCGCGCAACCCTGCCAGCGCCCTCATGTTGCACCGCATCAAAGTTGTTCTTTCCGGAAATATCGAATGTTCCCACACAGTTAACCACCGCGTCGGCACCCTGCATCATCTCGCGCACCGAGGTGTCATTGCGGATATTGCACAGAACAGGTTCGACCTGCCCGACCGCGCCATAGGGCTTTACGTGCATCGCCTCGTTGGGGTGACGCACTGCAACCCGTATCCGCCAGCCTTGGCTTGCAAGGCGGCGCGCAATGTAACGGCCAAGAAAGCCCGACCCACCAAATATTGTGACAATTTTCGACATGAGCAGGCCTCCAAATACAGTTTTCTACATCTGTCCTACTCTTACTGCAAACCATGGACAAGTTGTTATCCAAAAATGGAAAATTTGGATGAAATCGACATTGACACAGCCAAGGCGCAGGTCTAGACGCGTTCAACGACACTTGGCCCAGGTGGCGAAATGGTAGACGCGCTAGCTTCAGGTGCTAGTATTCGCAAGGATGTGGAGGTTCGAGTCCTCTCCTGGGCACCAAACATTCCATCTAACACGTTGATAATACTATACTAAATTATCCGCAACTTCCTGCATCCCCTGTTTCATCCCCCGTTTTTGTTGTCGCTATAGGCGGGCATAGAAAAGCATTGGCAGGCAACAATTATACTATATGGGGTTTTTGACGGATTGGCCTTCAATGTCGGTGCTGTGAAGCGTTGATAGCGGCAAAAGGAAAGAAAGCAGGCGCAATTCAAATGTATTGAAGCGCAAACAGGCAGCAATCGCTAACCCTTGACGTTACCTTGCCGTAATACCTTGAGGTGAACTTAGGAAAGAAAGTGTCGACAAATATTGACTTTCTTTCACCTAAAGAACAGCCTGAATTGCAGTGGTTTTATTTAAGGATAATCAAAATGGCCCAATATAGAACTGCCTCGCTATCCAGTTTGTTTCTCTTGGCCTTTACATTTGTTGGCTCACAGGTTGAGGCGCAAACTATTCAAGAAATCGCGGCTCCTTCTGGTGTCACCGTCAACTACGTGAAATGCAGTGGAAAGTCTTCTAACCCGAATTATTCATCAGACTCCGGGTATTTCCTTCCGGCGCACTGGATCGGCCG